>CAUSUG010000057.1:0-10244 GCA_963534765.1 uncultured Oribacterium sp. | reverse complement strand
TTGTCATTTTCAGAAAATAGAACTTGCCAAAAACTCTCTTCTATACTAGAGTAGCGAAGGATTTTAGGACGGATAGAGTAAAGTTCTAAAAGGGAGATTCTATATTTTAAGGAGAGACAAATGAAGGGTTTTTTAAAAGAGTTTAAGGAATTTGCTTTAAAGGGAAACATGATTGATTTGGCAGTCGGCATGATTATCGGTGCTGCTTTTACCGCATTGGTGAATAAGCTGGTATCTGACCTGATTATGCCATTGATTTCCTTGATTACAGGAAAGATTGACTTTGAAAACATGTTCATTCCTTTAGCAGGACAGACCACCAAGGTTTACACTGAGGCCGTTGAGCAGGGTGCGGTATTGGCATACGGTTCCTTCATCACTGCGGTAATCAATTTCCTGATTATGGCTTTTGTGGTATTTGTCTTCGTTAAGCAGATGAACAAGTTAAAGAAGGCTGAGCCGGAAGCAGCACCTACAGAGAAAGAGTGTGAGTACTGCAAGACTATGATTCCTATTGCGGCAACTCGTTGTCCTCATTGCACATCCAAGTTGGCAGGATACGCAGAGTCCGTTTAAGAATACGGGAAGAAGAGGGAAACCTCTTCTTTTTTTGTAGGAAAGATAGAAACGGTATGCAGAATAAAAAAAATAGAGTAGAATAGGGCAGAAAGAATTCCGGAGGGTAGCTGTAAAACAGAAGGAAAAGGTATTTTCGGATCTGTGTAATAAAATAGTACGTAACGGGATTCCGGATTCAGTGAGATAGAGTAGGTTTTAAGGGAAAATCAAGAAAGGGTGGCAAAGGATGTATGAGATTCAAGAGAGAGTTCGTTATTCCGAGGTAACGGAGAAGGGAGAAATGAGCCTGTTTTCCGTGGTGAATCTTTTGCAGGATTGTTCCACCTTTCATTCTCATGATGTGGGAATGTCCATTGAAGTTTTACAGAAAAAGCATAGAGCATGGCTCTTGAGTGCTTGGAATATTGAGCTATATGCCCTGCCTAAGCTCTATGAGAAGCTTTCCATCGGAACGTCTCCCCACAATTTCCGGGGAATTTTCGCCTATAGGAATTTCTGGATTCAAAATGAAGCAAGAGAGTTCTATGTGAAAGCAGACAGCGAGTGGTTCAGCTTTGATTTGGAGAAGGGACGTCCCGGAAAGATTACGGAGGAATTGATTGCGCCCTTTAAGGAACGGGAGGATGTGTTACATTTGCCTCCCCTGCAAAGAAAAATCGCTTTTCCGGAAAGTTACCAGGAGGGAGAGGTCATTCCCGTTGTGCAGGATTTTCTGGATACCAACCACCATATGAATAACGCCAAGTACATTGCTTTGGCGGAGGAAGTTATTTTCCAATGTACAGGAAAGCCGGCGATTCTCTTTACCCAAGAAGGGGAAAATCTTGAATCTGCGGAAAAAGTGGAAAAGCAAGAGAAAAGCGAAATCAAGAAGGAGTTTTATTCCATTCGGGCAGAATATGTGAAGGCCTATACTTTAGGGGACAGCATTTTCCCAAGAGTTGCTATAGAAGAGGGAAGAACGGTTGTAGCCTTTTATAATCAGAATAAGGAGTTATGTTGCCATGTTGAAATTAGGAAAAATCCAGACGCTTAAGATTCTTAGGGAAAAGGATTTTGGTGTTTTTGTGGGAGAGGAAGGAGGAGACAGCGTGCTTCTTCCCATCCGTCAGGTTCCAAAAGGGAAGAGGATAGGGGATGAGGTCTCCGTGTTTTTGTATAAGGATTCCAAGGACAGACTGATTGCCACCACCAAAAAACCTTATCTGGAGGTAGGAGAAATCGGAAGGCTGCGGGTTAGTGATGTAAATGCCATCGGCGCCTTTGTGGATATCGGGCTGGAGAAGGATATTTTGGTGCCCCACAGAGAGATGCGTTATGCCTTAAAAAAGGATATGGAGGTGGAGATTTACCTCTATGTGGACAAGACTGAGCGTTTGGCCGGAACTATGTATACCAAGAAAAAAGAGGATGCCAAGCATTTGACCCAGGAGGAAATGAATGCTTCCCGATATGAGAAGCTGGGAGAGCAGATTGAACGGCTGATTGAGGAGAAGTTTGAGGGACATATCCCTTATACGGATAAGACTGTGGATCCGGAGCAGGTGAAAAAGGACTTCGGCGTGTCAAAAGCCGCCTTTAAAAAGGCCATTGGCAAGCTTTTAAAGGAAAAAAAGATTAAAATCACCAGAACGGCAATTTTTAAAATTTATCAGGATTAGCAACAAAGAGGGGGGATTCTGCTAAAAATCCCCTCTCTTTTTGGGCAGATTGACATTTATTTAATAAAGGAACTCTATCTTGTACAAAATTAGGAGCATTTTTTCGGAAACTTAGTCTATAGCCAGAAAGAGGGAAAATAGATAGAATATTCTTAGCATAAGTATGCGAAAATCCAGGAATTAAGACACCGGTTTTCTGCTGAAAAGAAAGCATAAATCATATTTATAGAAGGAGAAACAGCATGGCAAGTGTGCAGCTCAAAAATGTGGTAAAGAAATACCCCAACGGTTTTGTGGCAGTAAAAGATTTTAATTTAGAGATTGAAGATAAGGAATTTATCATTTTCGTAGGACCTTCAGGATGCGGTAAGTCCACTACCCTTCGTATGGTGGCAGGACTGGAAGACATCAGCTCCGGAGACCTTTTCATCGACGGAAAGAGAATGAATGATGTAGAACCGAAGGATAGAGACATTGCCATGGTTTTCCAGAATTATGCATTATATCCTCATATGACTGTATACGATAACATGGCCTTCGGACTGAAGCTTAGAAAAGTACCAAAGGATGAAATCGATAAGAAGGTGCATGAAGCTGCAAGAATTTTGGATCTTGAGCACTTGCTGGACAGAAAGCCTAAGGCTCTTTCCGGAGGACAGAGACAGCGTGTGGCTATGGGACGTGCCATCGTTCGTCGTCCGAAGGTATTCCTGATGGATGAACCTCTTTCCAACCTGGATGCAAAGTTAAGGGCACAGATGCGTGTAGAGATTGCAAAGCTCCACAAGTCCTTAGAGACTACCATCATCTATGTAACCCATGACCAGACCGAGGCTATGACACTGGGAACCAGAATCGTAGTTTTGAAGGACGGTTATATTCAGCAGGTAGATACTCCGGAGAACCTTTACGATACCCCCTGCAACAAGTTCGTAGCAGGATTTATCGGATCTCCCCAGATGAACATGATTGATGCGGAGTGCACAGAAGAGGGCGGCGCTGTAAAGTTAAGCTTTGCAGGAAACACCATCACCTTAAATGAAAAGAAAGCAGCTGCTTTAAAGGATAAGGGCTATATCGGAAAGACTGTCACATTAGGAATTCGTCCTGAAGACTTACATGATGAGGAAGAGTATCTTTCTCAGCATGGACAGTCCGTGATTTCCGCAGAAATTCGTGTATACGAGATGCTCGGAGCGGAGACCTTACTTTACTTCGATATCGGAGATGCTTCCTGGACCGCAAGAGTGAATCCCAAGACCAAGGCAAGAACAGGAGATACCGTTCGCTTTGCTTTGGATGAGAACAAGATTCATATTTTCGATAAGGAAACAGAGCAGACTATTACCAACTAAGAGAATTTGGCTTTGTAGAAAAGCAATAAAAGATTTCTAAAAAACTGGTAAAAAAGACAGGAAAAGAACTTTTCTTTCCCTGTCTTTTTTTAAAATGCTTGAAAATTGGAAATAAACTGATTATAGTAATGGGGAAAAACGATAAGGTCGGGAGAAGAGATAAGGTTGAGACGTGATTGGAAAGGCTGCATTCTTCCCCCGGTGTAGTTCATGAAAGAATGGAGTAGAGATGATTTCAAATCAAGTTTTGCAAAGTACAATTGATTCCTTAAAGGGAATCGCCAGGCTGGATATTGCCATTGCAGACATTGACGGAAAAGTATTAGCCACAACTTTTCAAGAGGATAGGGATGTATCCGAGATGGTCGTCTCTTTTGCGGCCTCTCAGGCGGATTCTCAGGCAGCAGGAGGCTTCCAGTTTTTTAAGATTTTCGATGAGCATCAGCTGGAATATGTTCTGATTGCCCATGGAGATACGGATGATGTATATATGGTAGGAAAGCTTGCCGTATTACAGATTCAGACTCTTTTGGTGGCTTACCGCGAGAAGTTCGATAAGGACAATTTTATTAAGAACCTTCTTCTAGACAACCTGCTTCTGGTAGACATTTATAACCGGGCGAAGAAGCTTCATATTGAAGTGGGCGTTCGTCGTGTAGTGTATATGGTAGAGGCCAAGGACAACCTGGACGGTTCCGCACAGGAGGCCTTAAAGAGCTTCTTCTCTTCCGAGCCCAAGGATTTCGTGACTGCTGTAGATGAGAAGAACATTATCGTGGTGAAGGAGCTTGCTCCTGAAGATGATTATAAGCAGGTACAGAAGGTTGCGGAGAGCATGATGGATATGCTGTCTTCCGAACTCATGCTTTCGGCAAAGATTTCCTACGGTACCATTGTGAACGAGATTAAAGAAGTTTCCCGTTCTTATAAGGAAGCAAAGATGGCTTTGGAAGTAGGCAAGATTTTCTTTGTGGACAAAGAGATTATTGCTTACAATGCCCTTGGTATCGGTCGTTTGATTTATCAGTTGCCGATTCCTCTTTGTAAGATGTTTATCAAGGAAATCTTTACAGACGTTTCCCCGGACGATTTCGACGAGGAAACTCTGTCCACCATCAACAAGTTCTTTGAGAACAATCTGAATGTATCCGAGACTTCCAGACAGCTGTATATCCATAGAAATACCTTAGTGTATCGTTTGGATAAGCTGGATCGTTCCACAGGACTGGATTTAAGAGTCTTTGATGACGCCATTACCTTCAAGATTGCCCTCATGGTTGTAAAGTATATGAAGTATATGGAAACTCTTGATTTTTAAAGCAGGTTTTCCCAAGAACGCCAAGAGCTGAAAAGCTTTTGGCGTTTATTCTTAACGAGTATCGCACGCGTAGTGTGCGATATCTCATTTCTGAAATGGAGTAAAAAGGCAGTTAGGAGAAATAGATGGACGCAAATGAGGAGAAGCATTTGAGGGAAGAGGAGAAGCAGGAACTGACGAAGGAAGAGGAGTCTGTATCGAATAGAAAGGGAAGCTGGAAGGGCGTGGTATTTTTCTTCCTTTGCTTTACCCTTTCCTTTGTTCTTGGTGCATTTTTGTGCTATTTTTATTTCTTCGGAATTCCGAAAAGACAAGAAAATCACGCCATTCATAACGGGACGGCCAGTTCTTCCACCCTTTCCGATTCCAATCTGGAGAACTCGGAGTCCATTAACCTTCCAAGAGTTACGGAGAAGCTTCGGAAGATTCAGGATTTGCTGACGGACAGCTACCTTTATCAGGAAAATGGAAAAGATGCGGAGGAGATGATTTACAAGGGCTTTTTGACAAGCCTTCTGCAAGAGGATCCCTACGCTGCTTACTATACAAAGGAAGAGATAGAGGAGACCAGAAATCGTCAAAAGGGAATATACAAAGGAATCGGTGCGGCGGTATCCGAAAAGGAAGGCGGCCCCTTGGTAGAGTATGTTTATCCCGGATCTCCTGCAGAAAAGGCGGGACTTCTGGCGGGAGATGTTGTGCTGAAGGTGGACGGCATTTCCGTGGAAAGTCTCAGCTTAAACTATATTGTGGAGAATTTGATTCAAGGATTGGCGGGAAGCTCTCTGGAAATGGTGGTGAATCGAAACGGTGAGGAAGTTACCCTGCGGATTACCAGAGGTGAGGTGGTCATTCCCGGCTCGGAAGTCGGGGATGTGGCAGAGATGTTAAAGCTTGGCGGTGCAGAACAGCAGGCCGTAGTGGATGCACAAAGCGGCGCAGAACAGCAAGCCGAAGCAACGTCACAGAATGGTGGCGAAAAGCAGACTGATGCCGGCACGGGCGTCTTAGCAAACTTAAAGCCCGGAGATATCGGCTATCTTTCATTACGAGGCTTCTATATGGAGGCGGTGGATTCCTTCATTTCCCAGTATGAATCCGACATTGAAGGAAAAAAGAAGGCTTTGATAATCGATTTACGTGGAAATCCGGGAGGGGACGTAGAGGCGGCCACCAAGCTTTTGGACTATTTTTTGCCGGATCATTTGCAGAAGCCGAAGAGAAAGGACAGCCAGCCATCACAAACGCAAGAGAACAGTCCTGAAACAAGCAATGCGCAGGCCACCGGTACAGAAGGGAGTAACACACAGTACGGTGGCGAAAACGCTTCCGCATCCGTCTTGGAAGTCACCCCAAACCCCAACCGCCAATTTGATAAGGATAAGACCTTGCTTCTCTATACGGAAGATAAATGGGGAAAGGGAAAGGACTGGTATGCCAAGGACGGACACGAAGTGGACCTGCCCATCATCATTTTAATGAACCAAAACTCCGCCTCCGCTTCGGAGCTTTTTGCAGGGACGATGCAGGATTATGACAGAGCTTGGGTTTTCGGAACCGTGTCTTACGGAAAGGGAATTGTGCAGACGGTGCGGAGCTTTCCGGACGGATCTGCGGTGGAGTTTACCACGCACTACTACTTTACGTCGGCCGGGCGAAACATCCACAAGAAGGGAATCACGCCGGATCTTACGGTGGAAATGCCGGAGGCGGATCAATTCACTTACCTTCGGGACAGAACAAAGGACCTGCAATTAAGAAAAGCAGCAGAGAGTCTTTATATTAATTTTATACACGATAAAAACAGCCCATGATATACTCAGTTCATCAGAATATGAACAGTAATGGATGGTGAGGCATGGTATTTTTTATCGTTAATCCCCGAGCGGGACAGGGAATGGGGTTACGACTTTGGGAGAAAATGAAGGAAGAGGGAAAGTCTTTGTTGGGAGAAGAAAGCTTTTCCGTTTTCTTTACGGAAAAACAGGGAGATGCCAGACTCTTTGCCAGAGAAATCACCAGAGAGATCAATAAAGAAAATCACAGAGAAATCACCGGAGAAAATCCTAAAGAAATCCCAAAAGAGCTTCATAGAGATTATTCCGGAGAAAGTACAAGAAAAGCAAAAGCCACATATGAAGAGGATAGGATTTGCGTCATTGGCGGAACCGGTACCTTAAATGAAGTGATTGACGGGGCTATGCTGGACAATAATTCCTTCCCGATTTCCTTTTTGCCGGTGCATAGGGATAACGACTTTGCCAGAGCACTGCAAAAGGGCTATAAGATTCCGGAAAGTCTTTCTTCCCTTTTTGCCAAGGAAGAGCGAAAGGTAGATTACGGTATTGTAGAGGGTGAAAGAGGACATCGGCGTTTTGTGGTCAGTGTGGGACTGGGCTTTGAGGCTGCCATATTACAGGAGCTTCTTAGTATGGGTTGCAGCATTTGCCCCAAGGAAAAACAGCGGATTCGTTCCAAGGCTCTTTCCTATTTTTATGCCTTTGTGAAAGAATTAAAACGGGCAAAAAAAATCAAAGGAAGCATTCTCTTGGATGGAGAAGAACGGGTGGAATTCCAGCATATCCTCTTTTTGTCCATTCATAACCACCCTTATGAATCCGGCTATGCTTTGGGATGCGGAGCTTCCGGAGAAGACGGTGTTCTGGATTTATGTTTGGTCAGCACCAAGAAAAAGCTTCGATTGCTTTACATTATGTTTGCGGCACTTTTCGGAAAGCATAAAAGCCTTCCCGGAGTGCATTGCTACCGGTTTAAGAAGATGGAAATTCATTTGGAACAGGAAGTGGCCTTCCATGTGGATGGAGAATCTTTGGGAAAACAAAAGGATCTTTTCATTTCCTGTATGCCCGGAAGATTGCGGCTGCAAATTTAAAACAGATGGGAAGAAGATAGACATAAAAGACTGTTTCTTGAGGTTTCTGGAAAGGGTTTAGCAGAGATAAAAAGCTTAAGCAGAAATGAAAAGGTCTTAGAGAAAGGAATGGGAAAATGAGAGTTGGGTTGGGGTATGACGTACATAGGCTGGTGGAAGGAAGAGACTTGATTCTTGCCGGGGTAAAGATTCCTTATGAAAAGGGACTTTTGGGACATTCCGACGCGGATGTGGTGCTGCACGCTTTAACCGATGCCATCCTGGGGGCAGCAGCTCTTGGAGATATCGGAAGACATTTTCCGGATACGGAGGAACGCTATAAGGGAATTTCTTCCGTCCTGCTTTTGGAAAAGGCCTATGCTTTGGTACAGGAGAAGGGCTATACTCTGGGAAATGCAGACATTTGTATCCTACTGGAAAGACCGAAAATCAAGAATTATATTCCGGAGATGGAAGAATGCATCGCCAAGGCGCTTCATTGTGAAAGAGGACAAATTTCCGTGAAAGCCACAACGGAGGAAGGCTTGGGCTTTACCGGAAGGGGCGAGGGGATTGCGGCGAAGGCCATTGTCCTTTTGGAAAACCGATAAAACCATGGTAAAATGAAGGGAATTCTCGGAAAAGAAAAGTTCTTCGGAAGTTTTATGCATTGTCACAAATTGAACACAATATCTCTTTAAAATAAAGAGATATTTTTTATATAAGATAATGTTTCAGTAGGCGGAAGACAGTGTTTTTCTGCAATATTTTTAACGGGAAAATGTTTTAAGGGGGAGAAGAGATGAAACGTTTTATTGGGATAGTCTTTTCGGCTTTGCTTTTCGGAGTGATTGCCGGAACTTGTATGGTGGGCATCAATTACCTTGCTCAATCCAATGGGATTTATCATATTCTAGCGGAAGGAGAGCTTTCTCAGGATAATGAGGCGAATTCGAAGCAAGACAGTACTCAGGAATCCAAGGAAGAAAAGCAGAAAGAAAAGCAGAAAGAAAAGCAGGAGAAAAAGACCAGTGCTTCCGATGTAGAGAAGGAAAAGACGGTGGTGCAGGCGGATTCCGGCTCTGTCAGTCAGGTGGCTAAGGAGGCTATGCCTTCCGTTGTAGCTATTACCAATATGATGCGTTATCAGGAAAACGGTTTTTCCATCTTCGGCGACATCCAGAGAGAAACCGAGTATCCTGCCAGCGGTTCCGGTGTCATCGTTGGAAAGAATGAAACGGAACTTTTGATTGCCACCAATAATCACGTGATTCAGGACTCCAATTCCTTGACCGTAAGCTTCATTGACGACAGTACCGCCAAGGCTCAGGTGAAGGGAACCGACGCCACGGTGGATTTAGCCCTTGTTTCCGTGAAGCTTTCAGACTTATCTCAGGAAACCAGAGATAAGATTAAAGTGATTGAAATCGGCTCCTCCGATGCTATGGAGGTGGGAGACCAGGTAGTAGCCATCGGAAATGCTTTAGGCTATGGTCAATCCGTAACCAAGGGAATCATTTCCGCAAAGGATAGAGACGTGGAGACGGAAGACGGAACCGCAGAGGGATTATTACAGACGGATGCGGCTATCAACCCCGGTAACTCCGGCGGAGCCCTTCTGAATATGCAGGGCGAATTAATCGGTATCAATGTGGCCAAGTACTCCGACACGGATGTAGAGGGTATGGGCTATTCCATTCCATCCTCCAAGGCGGAGAGCATTTTGAAATCCCTTTCCACTCTGGCCACCAGAGAGGACGTTCCCAAGGAGGAACAGGGCGTGCTGGGCGTACAGGTGAAGAATATCGATGCCCAGACTGCAGAAAGCTTTGCAATGCCCAAGGGCGTATATATCTTTAAGATCCTAGAGGACACCGGAGCACAGAATAGCGAGCTGCAGGAAAGAGATATTATTACCAAGCTGGACGGACAGGGCATTGCCACTACCGCAGATTTGAAGTCTCTTCTGTCCAAGTACCGTATCGGAGAAGATGTTACTTTAACCGTAATGCGTCAGGATGGCAGCGGTAAGTACAACGAAGTGCAGGTACACGTTACCCTTGGAAAAGCCAACGCAACAGATTACGGAACATCTAACGGTTCAGCATCCTCCGGAGAGCAACAGCAAGGCGGTAATTCTCAGGGAGAGGCGCCTCAGAGCGATGCACCGGAAGGAAATTCTGGAGACAATGGAGAAAGCTCCGCACAATCCAAGGAGCAAGAAGGAAAATCCAAGGGAAAGCAGAGAAGATCCAAGGAAGAAGAGGATTTTTATAAGCAATTCCAGGATTTCTTTAATGAGTATAAGAGATAAAGTTTAGTAGTTAAGAGATAAGCGTTTCCGGATAATTGGAAGAAAATTATATATCGAAAGACAGTTAGAAATTAATTGTAAAGGGACTGCAAAAATCTATTTTGATTTTTACAGCCCCTTTTTTCTTGACTTTCCTATTTAGAGA
>CAUSUG010000056.1:0-10489 GCA_963534765.1 uncultured Oribacterium sp. | reverse complement strand
GTTCTTGCAGTGGCTAAGGCTTACGAAGATTTTGCTAAGAAGGGATATTTCTCCGAGAGCATTGCTTCCAATGTTTGGCCGGCTGGGCAGAATCAGGAATTGGCTGCAGGAACTGCTGCAATGTACTTAAACGGTTCTTGGCTTCCAAACGAAGTGAAAGACATTGCCGGCGACAACTTCCAGTGGGGATGCTTTAGCTATCCTGCAGTAGAAAATGGAGTAGATGGCGTTGAAGCGGCAAACTTCGGAGCACAGGTATTGGCAATCAACAAGAATTCCAAGCATGCTGAAGATGCATTCAAGTTAATCACCTACTTCACCAAGGGTAAGTACGACCAGAAGCTTTCCGAGATGTCTTTGGGAATTCCTGCAGACAGCGACAATAAGGAATGGCCTGAGATTTTATCCTCTGTAAAGCCTGTTATGGAGAGCTTAAAGACTCGTTATCCATGGGCAGCTTCCGCAGAAGATAATGCGGATATGACTCCTATCTTAAAGGAGAACTTCACAAAGCTTTGCGGTGGCAGCATCACTGCTGAAGAGTTTGTAAAGAATTTACAGAAGTAATGAAATAGTAAAACGACATTTGACGCTGTGAAAAAAGGAAATCAGGGCCCTCCTCTAATCTCTGGGGAGGGAAATGCCCTAAAACTTCTTTTTTCACAGCCAATTTTTTAGGAGGCTACAGTGAAAAAGAATTCTGCTATACTATTTGCCTTTGTCAGTCCTGCGGCAATTCTCTTTCTTTTGGTGTTTCTTTATCCCATCCTGAGAACCTTGTGTATGAGTTTCTTTAAGATTGACGGGGTAACGGATGCCTTTTCAAAATGGCAATTTGTGGGATTGGAAAACTATCAAAAGCTATTAAGCACCACTCTTTTCCGGATTTCTATGGGAAATCTCTTCCGGATTTGGGCTTTGGGGGGAATCTTGGTGCTCAGCCTTTCCCTTCTTTTTGCTGTAATTATAACCTCCGGCATTCGTGGCAAAAGCTTTTTCCGTGCCATGATTTATCTTCCCAATATTGTTTCTGCAGTAGCCTTAGCCACCATGTGGCTCCAGTATGTTTACAGCCCGAAATTCGGCTTATTGAAGAGCTTTTTCACCATGCTTCATCTGGATAAACTGGCCAAAATCCAATGGCTCAGCAATGACCATAAGTTTATGGCTCTTTTGATTGCCTATTGCTTCGGTATGGTGGGCTATCATATGTTGATTTTTGCCAGCGGTATCGAGAGAATCAGCGGAGACTACTTTGAAGCTGCCACCTTAGACGGCGCCAATAGACTCCAGCAATTCCGACACATTACCCTTCCTCTTTTAAAGGGAATGTTCCATACCAATATCACCATGTGGTCTGTCAGCAGCGTAGGCTTCTTCGTCTGGTCCCAGCTTTTCTCCACGGTAACGGCAGACACCCAGACCATTACTCCTATGGTCTATATGTATATGCAGATTTTCGGAGCGGGAAACAGTGTTACGGAGCGAAATGCGGGAATCGGAGCCGCAGTAGGGGTTTGCTTAAGCCTTTGCGTAGTCCTAATCTTCCAGCTTTGTAACCGCCTTTTCCGGGACAAGGATTTGGAGTTCTAGATTTGCCGAAAATACTATCGCTAAGATTCTAAAGTATTTTCCGTTATAAAAAATCTTATTCCTAAATCCAGGATGGCTAAATCATTTTTTCAAAAGTCCGTAAAACTAGTCTGTGTAAAGATAGAATAGGAACGTAAACAAGAAGGAGAAACAATATGTCATTCTTTTCCAAAGAAAAAACTTATAGAGAACCCATACGGTGGCAGAAAGAGCTGCGTTTAGCCCCTGCTTATCTGTTGCTTTTAATTTGGATTTTCTTCACCGTGATTTTGCTGGGTTGGGTGGTTTTGGCCAGCTTTTCCACCACCAAGGAAATCTTTGCCAATAAATTGCTTTCCTCCGGTTTTCACTGGGAGAATTACGAGAAGGCCTGGGTCAATTCCGATGTATCCACCATCTTTTTTAACTCTCTCTTTTATTCTCTGAGCTCCGTTTTTCTTTTGGTTGTGGTCTGTGCACCGGCAGCCTATGCCCTTTCCCGCTTTTCCTTTAGGGGAAATCAGCTCATGCAAAATGCCTTTGTGGCTTCCATGGGTGTACCGGTGGTCATGATTGTTCTGCCCCTTTTTGCCATGGTAGCAGGACTGGACATTTTAAATCATGTGATTCCCAACAAGCTTACCCTGATTTTCCTCTATGTAGGCATCAATGTACCTTACACCACCATTTTCCTGATGGGCTTTTTCGCCAATATTTCCAGAGCCTTTGAAGAGGCGGCCGCCATTGACGGTTGTCCTCCCGGAAAATGCTTTTGGCAGATCATGCTGCCTATGGCACAGCCCGGCATTATCACTGTCAGCATTTTCAACTTTATCAATGTCTGGAACGAGTACTTTATCTCCTTAATCTTCGGAAACTCCGACCAGGTGCGTTCTGTGGCGGTTGGACTCTACTCCATGATTAATTCCATGAAATATACCGGAGACTGGGCAGGGATGTTTGCCTCTGTCATCATTGTCTTCTTACCCACCTTTGTACTCTACCTCTTCCTTTCCGAGCGAATTATTGCCGGAGTAACCGGAGGCGGTGTAAAGGGATAAAAGATTGAATACTTGCAGTATATACCTGCAGTTTTTTCCCCATGCCATTTTTTGAAAAGGAAGTCCTATGAAAAACAAATTAACAAACGAAGAATTGCAAAATGCCCTTTCCCGATTTGCCTTAGAGGGAGAGGTAAAATCCTGCAAGCCCTACGGTTCAGGGCATATCAATGATACCTTTTTGGTGGAAGCCGACAGAAACTATATTCTGCAACGAATCAACAGTGAAATCTTCACAAAGCCCAGGGAACTGATGGAAAATGTAGACCTTGTCTGCCGCTTTATGACGGAAGAAATCAAAAAGCAAGGCGGAAATCCGGAACGGGAAAGCTTGCAGATTATCAAAACTAAGGACGGAAATCTTTATTACGAAGACGAGAAGAAGAATTTTTTCCGAATGTATCTCTATATTACCGACTGTAAGGCCTTTGACCTTGTGGAAAAACCGGAGCACTTTTATGAAAGCGCCTATGCCTTTGGGCATTTTCAAAAGCTTCTTTCAGACTTTCCCGCAGAAAAATTACATGAGACCATCCCCCACTTCCATGACAGCCCACAGCGTTTTCAGCATTTTCTGAAGGCTGTAGAAGAGGATAAATTCGATAGAAAAAAAGATTGTGAAGAGGAAATTCAGTTTTTCCTCTCCCATGAAAAAGACTTGTCCTATGCTTTGGAGCTTTTGAAAAAGGGAGAATTGCCGCTACGGGTAAGCCACAACGACACCAAGTTAAACAATGTGCTCTTTGATGCCAATACGGAAAAGGCTCTTTGCATCATTGACTTGGATACCGTCATGCCGGGACTTTCCATCTTTGATTTTGGAGATGCCATACGCTTTGGTGCCAATACCGGGGCGGAGGACGAAGAAGATTTGAGCAAAATTTCTCTGTCTCTTCCCCTCTTTTCCCTCTATACCAAGGGCTTTTTAGAGGCCTGCGAAGGCTCCCTTTGGGAGAAAGAGATTCTTTCCCTACCGGAAGGCGCAAAGATTATGACTTTGGAATGCGGAATGCGTTTCCTTACCGACTACTTGCAGGGAGACAGCTATTTCCATGTAAAAAGACCGGGACATAACCTGGATCGTGCCAGAACCCAGATTGCCCTGGTAAAGGATATGGAAAAGAAATGGACGGAGATGAAGGAAGAAGTACAGAAATATTTGAGATAAAAAGCAGGAATTCTTCAGAATAGAAAAAATAATGCAGTATAGGTCTAAAATTGGGGCACGCTCCCGCTAACCTCGCCCTGCATCGGTACTAAGCGAAAAACTACAGTACCTTTGTTTTTCGCAAGTACCGGCGGGCTCAGATTGCCCCCTTTTTAGACCTATACTGCATTAAAAACTATCTATTTTGTTATTTATAATCCCTGCTTTTTATCTCCATATAAACCAGACGAAAAGATAGCCGGTTCCTGCCGCGGCCAGGGTAAAGGGAATTCCGATTTTCATAAATTCACCGAAGCCTACTTTGTAGCCTTCCTGCTTAAGCATTCCTACTGCGGTGATATTGGCACTGGCTCCGATGGGAGTGATATTTCCGCCCAAAGTTGCTCCGGTTAAGAGTCCAAAATACAGAAGATAGGGTTCAATCTGTAAAAGCTGGCAAATACCGGTAATGATGGGAAGCATGGTTGCCACATAGGGAATGTTATCAATAAAGGCAGAAAATATTACGGAACCCCAAACAATAATACTGTACAAAAGGAAAAGATTGTTTCCTCCCAGCTTTACGATTCCTTCCGCCGCAAGGTCTATTAAGCCCACATCGGTAATGCCCTGAATCACAAGGAAAAGCCCCATCAAAATCATAAGAGTTTCTCTATCCACAGAAAGCAAAGACTTCTTGAGATTTTCTGGCATTTTCTTCACATGAAAATCCACCGCCATACAGATGACAGCGATAACGCAACAAATCAAGCCGTTAATAATACCGGGAGTGTTGGGAATGAAGGAGGCCACAATCAGAGAAACCACCACCCCGATTAAAGCAATACTGGGAAAATATCCCTCTACCTCGGTTTTTTCCGTAGCCTCCACCGGCTGACGGAATTTTCTAAACAAAAGCATCATAATCGGCACGGTCGCCATAGCTCCCAGCTCTACGGAAAAGAACATTCCCGGTTTTCCCTTCATAAAGAAAAACTCCATGAAGTTCATCTTGGCATAGCCCCCCAACATAATGGAAGTGGTATCCCCTACCAGGGTCGCCGCTCCTTGTAAATTGGAGGACACCGCAATGGATAAAAGCATGGGAACCGGGCTGATTTTGATTTTCTTACAAATGGCAAGTCCCACCGGGGCAATCATCAAAACCGTAGCCACATTGTCGATAAAGGCGGATACTGATCCTGCAAATAAGGACATCAAAATGATAACCCACATCACATTGGAACATTTATCCAATATAATCTCCGCCAGACGGTTGGGCATCTTAGATTCAATAAAGTAATACACGATGACCATGGTTCCGCCAATCATCATAATCACATTCCAGTTAATGACGGACAGGAGGTAGAGGGGATTTCTCTGTAATATACCTAATCCCACAAAAAGGAGGGCCACCGCCCAAATGGCATAGAGCCTCCATTCCTGTTTTACAATCATCACCACATACATGAGAATAAACAAAATCAATGCAATACTTTGTAATGGCATCCCTACTGCTCCTTTACTCTACAATATCCACTCTTACTACTTTGTTTCCTATACTACTGTTTTGTAGTCGTTTTATGGTCGCTCTATGATCGCTTTATGCGGATTCATCTAACTTTCTTACCCTAATACTACTAGGCAAAGAAAAAACTCCCGCAAAGCAGGAGCTGTTTTTCCTTTGTTATGCTATTGTGCCCTAAGCTATTAAGAATGTCAAGAATTCTCTTCTTTTTGATACTTTGCACCATTTCCAAAGGGGAAAGTTCCCTCTCCTACCCCTTTCAGAAAATGATACTTGGCAATACCTAAATCCACCATGTCCATATCGTAGTTATCCGGCACGGAAGCTCGAAGTTCCCCATGCTCATAAAAGAACTTCGGCTTTTGCTTATTTAAAGCACTGGGCGCTAAGGCTACCGCCTCCATCCCCTCCTGAATCCAATGAGGGTAGGAATCCTGTCCGGAAATGCGTTCATGCCAAGGCTTTTTCTTCATAGGGAATAAACTGCCAATCAGCTTTCTACCGATTCCCTCTTCTCCACTGTGTCCAAGCGCTATTACCGCCTGAATATGCTCATCCTCCGGATAGCAGAAGCTTTCCCGGTCAAAGGTTCCTCCAACCCAGCAGCTTCCTATCCCAAGCTCTTCCACAAACAGTACCAGCTCTTCCCCATAGAAACCGATTTTCTCCCGAAAATGGGCAAGTCCCGCATTTCCCTTTAAGAGAATCAAACTGCGAACATTTTTAAAAAGTCCGTAGCTTTTCCGAAAATCCTGAAATGCTCTACTGCCGTCTTCTTCAAATTCTATCGTAAGTCCTGTTTCCAGATTGATTGCAGAAATTTTATTTTGAATCGCCTCCATTTCCTCCTCGGACAGAGGGGCAGGAGTGAAAATACGATGTGATTTACGATGTAGGATTGCGTCTGTCATGCTTTTCTTCTAATTAGCCTTTCTTTTCAGCGTTGATTTCTTTAGCTTTTACCAGCTAGTCTTCTATTTTCAAATAGAAGAAAATACCCTTCCTAGTATAGAAAGTTTTTTACAAAAAGCAAGGGAGAGGATATCACTTCCTCTCCCTCTTTTCAGCTTCTTCCCTATTCTTTTTGATGGTTTCCGAAAGCTCTATTAAATGCCTTAGAATCTTACTGATATACTGTCCGTCTTTCCGGCTGATACAAGCCGTACAAAAGGTCAAAGGACATTTGTATACATCTCCCATGGCTCCAAGATCCGTCAAAACAGGCAGACCATAGTATACATTCTTCTTGTTGCTTAAGTTGATAAACCACTTCCCTCCAAGATGTTTTCGGAAGGTCTCTCCCACATAAATAGACAGCTGGTCCAGAATTTCCTTATCCTCAATTAACTTATGGTGATCCTCATAATGCTCAAGAAGCCAAGCTTCTACTGCATCCAAGGACTGAATACTGTAATCCAGAGTAAGCTTTTCTTTCTCTGCAAATTCTCCGGTAACATAGTCCATCTTGAAGCCGATAAAGAAAATCCATTCTTGAAAGTTTTCTTCAGTATAGGCCATACCTTCACTCCTTTTATACTATTTTCCAATATCTATTCATAAACGAATCTGAAACCATTCTTTCCCTCAGCCCAAAATTAGAGTCCTTATTGTTCGATTGATAAATGAAAGTATCTCCTATAATCACTTGCGGCAAATAGCACTCTCTCCACAAGAAGCTTATCTCCCTCTATTCTATAGAATGCCAGGTAAGCTTTAAAGCTAATATAATAGTAGCCGATAAATAAATCTTCGTAATATAGGGGAGTCGCTGATTTAGGATATATTGCTCTAGCTTCTATTTTGTCTAATAAATCATTTAAGTACTTCTCGCAAATATCGTATCCTTGGATGCTTCAAAAACCTCATGCCAAACCCGGTCAAGGTCTTTTCGTGCTGATAGTGAATATTCTACATTATACTTCATTTGCGCTTACCGCGAAAATATGCCCGTACCTCCTCAGCAGGTAAATACCCCTCTTCTTCTCCGGAGCGCCTTCCTTCATTTAGTTTACACATAAGATGAAGTATTGCTTTCGTCTTTTCAAATTCCTCTTGCTCTGCAATATCTCGACAATTTAAAGCCATCCTTCCCTCTCCTATTCTGCCTTTAACAATGCACTTACCAACGCAGGAATCGCCGCAAAATCCTCTTCCTTTGCCGTCCATTCCGCCCGAATATTTTCAGGAATCACATTAAAACCCGCAGCTTTTAAATTCTCCTGTAAAACCTTCACAGACTCTCCGCTCCAGCCATAACAGCCAAAGGCCGCTGCCTTTTTCTTCTTAAACTTCAGCTGCTTTAAAAACTCAAGCCAGCCTGCCACAGGAGACAAAATAGAATTTGCCACCGTAGGAGAACCTACTGCAAGAGCTTTTGACTTAAAGACCTCCGTCATTACTTCATTTTTATCCGACTTGGAAATGTTAAAAACCTTCACTACCGTATCCGGACTTTGCCGATGAATCTCCTCCGCAATGCTGTAGGCAATCTTTGTCGTACCTTCCCACATGGTATCAAAGGCAATCGTCACCTGATCTTCCTGATAATCCTGTGCCCACTCCGCATATTTTTCCACAATCTGCATGGGATTTTCCCGCCAGATGGCTCCATGGGAAGGAGCAATCATTTCAATAGGCAGATTCAAAGCCGTAACCTCTTCCAGTTTTTTCCGTAAAATAGGAGCAAAGGGCGCAATGATATTGGCATAGTACTTCATAGCTTCCTTCATGAGAACGCATTGATTTGCCTTATCGTTAAAAAGCTCCTCCACCGCATAATGTTGTCCAAAGGCATCCATGGAGAAAAGGATATTGTCCCCGGTTAAAAAAGTCGCCATGGAATCCGGCCAGTGGAGCATCCGCATTTCCAGGAAAATAAGCTTCTTTCCATTTCCGATATCCAAGGAATCCCCGGTCTTAACCACGTGGAAATTCCAGCCCCTCTTGCCATACTGTCCTTCAATGCTTTTTACCGCATTTTCCGTACAATAAATCGGCACATCGGGAATCTCTTCCAAAATAGTGGTAAGGGAGCCGGAATGATCGCACTCCCCATGATTTGCCACGATAAAATCAATCTTTTTTAAATCAATTTCCTTTTTCAGATTCTCCACGAAGTCAAAACGGTGGGGTGTCCAAACCGTATCCATCAAAACCGTCTTCTCTTCCTCGATGAGATAGGCATTTTGGCTGGAACCGTTGATGATAGAATAATCATCTCCATGAAAATGCTGTAGTTCCCAGTCGATATAGCCTATCCAACTGACATTTCCCTTTACCGCTTTTCTCATCTTTTCCTCCTAAAGAATCCTCTTATGTACGCTAAATATTCTTTTACGCCAAACTAATCAACAAAGCCATTTTGAAATTCCCTTTTGCTGTGACTGCATGTCGTCCTGCCTTGGCAAAATGGAACTCTTCTCCCGCATGAATTACATGATCCACACCCTCATACTGAATCACTGCTTCCCCTTCCAGAGCAAATACCATAGCCTCTCCCGGCGCTGCATGCTCGGAAAGACCGGTTCCCTCAGAAAAGGACATCAGCACAAACTTCATTTTCTCATTATGCATCAAATCCATGTTTACAATCTTACCCTCCTGGTATGGAAGTAAGTCTGCCAAACGAAAAACCTCACCTGCTTTTACTGCTTCATTCATAAAATCTTCCCTCCTTATGGAAATTTCTGTGTATACTGCACCCTTTTCACTACGGATTCCCACCGGTTTTTCCACCGGGGTGAGAATGGCCTGCCCCTTGGAAAGGAACTTCCCTTCTCCTGTTCCGTAAACTTCTATCTCTCCCTCCGCTACGAAAAGTAACTTATGATAGGGATAAAGCTCTGCACTAATATCCGTCCTCTCCGCCATGGAAAAATAAATGACGGCGTTTTCTCCCGGATGAATCTGCTTGGATACGGTACAGCCCCGTACCGGTGGATTCTCTCTTGCTATGGAAAACACTTCTCCGACTTTTTCTTTCATAAGCCTCCTTTCTTTACTGAAGGACTTTGATTTTGAAAATGCTTTAGGCTTTAAAAACATTGTTTTTGAAGTCTCTTTAAGCTCTAAATAGTTTTGCCCTAGAAACGCTTTAAACTTTAGATTTATAAAGGGCTTGCATCTTTAAGTCCTTCTTACAAAGTCTATTGTATACAATATAGAGAACTTATTCGTTGCAAATGCAACAAATTTTAAGCTTTCTTCCATTTCCAAAGAGCCGTTCCAAAAATGAGGGCATAGCCCACAAAACTATAAACGTCCGGAACTTCCCCAAAAACCACAAAGCCTAATAAAGCCGCAAAGAGCACCTGAGAATAGTCAAAGACGGATATTTCCTTGGCCGGCGCATAGGCATAAGCTTTTGTCACAAAGATTTGTCCCACCGCCGCACTACATCCTGCCAAAAATAAAAAGATAGTCTGTTGTGCAGTCATTGGCTTGTATTGCAAAAGAAAAAATGGAAGCAATGCTAAAACGGAAAACATCGAAAAAGAAAAGACCACTACCGGTCCTTTCACGCCACCTAAGCCTACCTTGCGAACAAAGGTATAGGCCGTTCCCGCCGAAAATCCTCCAAAAAGTGCCACCAGTGCGGGAAGTCCCACGATTCCCTGCCCGGGCTTCACCACAAAGGCTGCTCCCAGCAAAGCTAAAAGAACAGATACAATCGCCATCTTATTGGGCTTTTCTCCCAAAATAAAAATAGACATTACAATAGCAAAGAAAGGCGCCATTTTCTGTAAAATACTGGCATCCCCCAGCTTCAGATACGTAATTGACCAAAAGTTACAAAGAATCCCCAAGGTTCCAAAACAACAACGAAGAAGTAGAGGAATCCTAAGCTCCTTGGGGACAGAATAATGCAATCCCTGCTGCCGCATCATCACGAAGGCAATCAAAGCCGCCACACAATTTCGAAACATTGCTTTCTGCATGGTAGGCAGATCTCCGGAAAGCTTTACAAAAAAAGCCATTCCCGCAAAGCCTGCCGCAGAAAGGATTATGGAAATGATTCCCTTTATTTTACGGTCTTTTTCTAATCTGATTTCATCTTTCATTTACACTACTCTACTTTCTAAACTAAATATACTGTCTTATTATAACGAAGATAAAATAAAACAGCCAGTGTAGTAATTCATCCTTGCTCTATTCCTTTTCTCTCGTAAAGCCTTTATACTG
>CAUSUG010000055.1:0-10541 GCA_963534765.1 uncultured Oribacterium sp. | reverse complement strand
CAGTGTATCCTAAAAAAAATACACCGTTAACTCTAACTTTATTTCTTATTTTGTAAGAAAAACTTACTTTAAGAATTCTAAGACAAAGTCTACACTTTGTGCAATAGCTTTTCTCTCAAATTCTGTATAAGTCATAGGTGCTTTAGTGTTGGCTTCATCGGAAATAAAGCGCAAAATCAAGAAAGGAACCCCATTTTTTCTTGCAATCTGGGCAATAGCCGCCCCTTCCATCTCACAACAGGATGCTTGGAACTCCTTCCGTAAAAATTCCTTTTTTTCCTGAGAGGAAACAAAGCAGTCTCCGGTAGCTACTCTACCCAGAAAAGTATGGAAGCCCTGCATGGTCTTCCCCACTGCTAATGCCTTCTCAATCATTTTTTCCTCTGCCGGAAAGGCCAAATCCTCTTCTCTGGGAATCTGTCCTAAAGGGTATCCGAATTCCGTGGCATCCATATCATATTGCACTGCATCCTTGGAAACCAAAAGATCCAAAACATGGATTTCCTCCGCAATGGCTCCTGCCACGCCGGTATTTAGGATTTGACTTGGAGAAAAAGTATCGATTAAAGCCTGAGTACAAGCTGCTGCATTAACCTTTCCGATTCCGGCTTTACATAGTACTACTTCCTTTCCGGAAAGCTTTCCCTTTACAAAGAAGTATGGACCCTTTTGGATTTCTTCCCTGTCCTCACAAAGCTCCTTAAGCTTTGCCACTTCCTCTTCCATGGCTCCGATAATCCCTATCATTTTCCCCCTCCTTTTTACAGCTTATGATATACCCTTTTATGGCTTTTAATAAAATTTGAATGATTTGAAAAATTGAACTGCATCGATTTTTCCCAAAAGAAAGAATTACAAAAAAGAATCAATGAGCTGTAAAACATTTTCTCTTCCGTTCTTTTCCTTACTGTTTCTCATGGCTTCTTGGAATTTTGCCTTATTATCCTTCAGTTCCTTTAGTAATGCATAAAGCTTGGAAAAATCCGTCTCCGCCTCTTCCTGAGAAAGCACCAAAGAATATCCCTGCTTTTGGAAGGACTCTGCATTTAAAATCTGGTCTCCTCTGGATGCTCCCTTAGGTAAGGGAATTAAAAGGTTGGGCTTTTCCAAAGCCAATAGCTCACAAATCACATTGGCTCCTGCTCTGGATATAACACAGTCTGCCGCCTGATAATAATCCGCAAGTTCCTCATGGACATATTCATATTGCTGATAGCCGGTCCTGTTCTTTAGGCTTTCATCGGCATTTCCCTTACCGCAAACATGAAGAATATCCCAATCTTCCAAGAGCTGATCCAGATGCTTTCGAATCACTTGATTTACCGCCTGGGAGCCCATGCTGCCACCTATAATCAGTAAAATCTCCTTCTCTCCGGAAAATCCGGCTCTTTCTATCCCCTTCTCCCGACTTCCCTGTAGAAGCTCCTCTCGAATGGGGGCACCGGTAAAAACCGCCTTTTTCTTGGGTAGATAATTTAGGGTTTCCGGAAAATTACAACAGATTTTTTTAGCAAAGGGAATGGTCAGCTTATTGGCAAGTCCCGGTGTCATATCCGACTCATGGCAAATCACAGGAATCCCAAGGCTTGCCGCTGCATAGACCACCGGTACCGCAACAAATCCTCCCTTGGAAAAAACCAGATTGATTTTTTCTTTTTTCAGGAATTTTCTGGCCTGAAAAAATCCTGCGATGACCTTAAAGGGGTCGGTAAAGTTCTGTAAAGAAAAGTATCTCCGAAACTTTCCTGTGGCAATCCCGTAGTAGGGAAGTCCTGCCTTTTCCGCCAATTCTTTTTCTATTCCCTTTTCCGAACCGATATAAAAAAGCCGGTGCTTCCTTTCCTTTAAACCGGGAATCAGGGCAAGATTTGCGGTAACGTGTCCCGCTGTGCCTCCCCCTGTTAATACAATCTTAGCCATGGATCTCCTTTACAATGCTTTCCTTCACCTTCTCCAGCTCTCCCTCCTCATAAGAAAGAGGAGTCCATAAAACCATGCCGTCCTTTGCATCAAAGCGGGGAATGATGTGCACATGAAAATGCTCCACTGTCTGGCCTGCCGCTTCTCCGTTGTTTTGTACCACATTAAAGCCCTTGGCACCGGTAGCCTTTACCATGGCCTGTCCGATTTTTTTCGCTAATGGGAAAACCTTGGCCAGAACTGCATCATCCATCTCCAAAAGATTCTTTCCGTGTTGCTTTGGCAGAATCAGACAGTGTCCCTTTGCCGCCGGAGAAATGTCCAAAATCACACGAAAATCCCCATCTTCATACACCGTTCCGGAAGGAATCTCTCCATTGGCAATCTTACAAAAAATACAATCTGCGCTCATTGTTCTGTCCTCTCTTTCTCTGCTAATCTCCTGCTGAAATGCTATTTCATCTATTATATCGGTTCAGAAAAGGATTTTCCACCGTAGTTTCAGCCGACGCAAATACCACATTGGCCAAATTTCGCTAATTCAAGTATCTCTTTAGATACTTTCCGGTATAGGATAGCGGATTTTCCGCCACCTCTTCCGGGGTGCCGGTACAAAGCACCGTTCCGCCGCCGCTTCCTCCTTCCGGCCCCATATCAATCAGGTAATCGGCACACTTGATCACATCCAGATTATGCTCAATCACAAGAACCGTATTGCCGCCATCTGCCAGTCTTTGCAGCATTTCCACCAGCTTCCGTACGTCTTCAAAATGTAGGCCTGTAGTAGGCTCATCCAAAATATAGAGGGTTCTTCCGGTTCCTCTTCGGCTTAGCTCTGTAGCCAGCTTGATTCGCTGGGCCTCTCCTCCGGAAAGCTCCGTGCTGGGCTGTCCCAGGCGAATGTAGGAAAGTCCCACATCCATGAGTGTCTGCATTTTCCGCTGAATACTGGGGATATGGGCAAAGAACTCGTAGGCTTCTTCCACCGTCATATTCAAGACATCATAGATATTCTTTCCTTTGTAGCGAACCTCCAAGGTTTCCCGGTTATAGCGTTTTCCGTTACAAACCTCACAGGGCACATAGACATCCGGCAGGAAATGCATCTCAATTTTTACAATACCGTCTCCGGAGCAGGCCTCACATCGTCCCCCCTTCACATTGAAGGAGAAACGTCCCTTGGTATAGCCTCTTTCCTTGGCATCCTTGGAGCTGGCAAAGAGATCACGAATCAGGTCGAAGACGCCGGTATAGGTTGCCGGGTTGGAGCGAGGGGTTCTTCCGATGGGGCTTTGGTCAATGTCTATGACCTTATCCAAGGCCTCCAAGCCCTCCATCTTTCTGAATTTTCCGGGAATCATTTTGGCCTTGTTCAAAACCTTGGCACAGTGCTTATGGACGATTTCATTTACGAGAGAGGACTTTCCCGAGCCGGAAACGCCGGTAACACAGGTGAATACGGATAGAGGAATCTTTACATCCACATTTTTTAAATTATTTTCCTGGGCACCGTACACGTCCAAGGTTTTTGTAAAAGTCCTTCTCTGCTTTGGCAAAGGAATCTTTTTCTTTCCGCTTAAATACTGGCCGGTTATGGAGTCCTTATTTTTCATAATCTCCTTGGCAGTACCTACGGCCACCACCTGCCCGCCGTGTTCTCCGGCTCCGGGTCCGATATCCACAATCAAATCCGCCTCTCGCATGGTGTCTTCGTCATGCTCCACTACGATAACGGAATTTCCCAAATCTCGAAGACGCTTTAAGGTGGCAATCAACTTGTCGTTATCCCTTTGGTGAAGGCCGATACTGGGCTCATCCAAAATATAGGCAACCCCCACAAGGCCGGAACCGATCTGGGTAGCCAGACGGATTCTCTGGGCCTCTCCTCCGGAGAGAGTTCCCGCAGAACGGGCAAGGCTTAGGTAGTTTAGCCCCACATCCAGCATAAACTTGCTTCTGGCCTTAATTTCCCGGATAATCTGATCCGCAATTTTCTCTTCCATGGCAGTTAAAGTCACCGTGGAAATCCAGTCATGGAACTGATCTAAGGGCAGAGTACAGGATTCGTAAATGTTCTTTTCTCCCACCGTTACGGAAAGAGAGCTGGGCTTCAGTCTGGCTCCGTGACAACTGGGGCAGGGGGTAATTCGCATAAACTGCTCGTATTCCTGCTTCATTTTCTCGGAAAAGCACTCCTTATATCGTCTTTCCACGTTATTGAGCAAACCTTCAAATACCACACGGTGCACATTGCCCTTTCCAAACTGGGAGGCATAGCGTACCGTAATGCTTTCCGTACCGGTACCCTGGAGGATAATCTTCCGAATCTTCTCCGGAAGCTCACAAAATGGAGTATCCAAAGAAAAGCCGTACTTTTCGCTTAAAGCCACCAGCATAGCATGGGTGAAGCTTCCTTCATCCTTGGAATTCATCCAGCCCATTACGGAAATGGCCCCCTGGTTTAAAGACAGACTTTCATCCGGAATCATCAGCTCCGCATCAAATTCCATCTTATAGCCTATTCCAAAGCAGGTCGGGCAAGCTCCAAAAGGATTATTAAAAGAGAAGCTTCTGGGCTCGATTTCCTCTATACTGCTGCCGTCCACCGGACAGGAAAAGCTGGTGGAAAGCCGCAACTCCTCTCCATTTAAAAAGTCCACAAGCAAAAGGCCGTTGCTTAAAGAAAGCACCTGCTCTATGGAGTCGGTAAGGCGCTTCTCAATGCCCTTTCTCACCACTAGACGGTCTAACAGCACCTCAATGGTATGCCGGTTATTTTTCTCTAAATCAATCTCCTCTTCCAGCTCGTACATATTGCCGTCAATTCTTGCCCGAACAAAGCCGGAACGGCGAATACTTTCCAAAAGCTTTTCGTGTTTACCCTTCTTTCCTCTTACCACAGGAGCAAAAAGCTGCATCTTGGTGCCCTCTTCCCGCTTCATCAGAAGGTCCACCATCTCATCCACGGTTTGCTTTTTGATTTCTCTTCCACATTCCGGACAATGGGGGATTCCCACTCTGGCATAGAGAAGTCTAAGATAATCATAAATTTCCGTTACCGTTCCCACGGTGGAACGGGGATTTCTGTTGGTGGATTTTTGGTCAATGGAAATAGCCGGAGAAAGGCCTTCAATCAGCTCCACATCCGGTTTTTCCATCTGTCCCAGGAATTGTCTGGCATAGGAGGACAGGGACTCCATATATCTTCTTTGCCCTTCGGCATAAATGGTATCAAAGGCCAGGGAAGACTTTCCCGATCCGGATAAGCCGGTAAGAACCACCAAAGAATCTCTGGGGATATCCAGATCCACATGCTTTAAATTGTGCTCATTTGCACCACGAATTTTTATCCACTTCTTTTCCAATGTATTTCCCAAACCTCTCTCTACATTCCGGCTGTTATAGTCGCTCTTGCAGTTTTTCTTTCCCAATCTTTCTTTCAGACTTTTTCACTTGCCGATACCTAGGCGCACAAAGCAAAAATAGCCGGCAAACATTTGTTTGCCGACTAAGCTTAACACCTCTATAGGGGCTTTTCAAGGGCTTATTCTCATGGTCTTATAACGGGACTTTTTAAGGCCTTAGCGCTATAAGAGAAAATGCCTTCCAAGTATTAAAGTACCTTGGATAAAAAGCTCTGCACACGCTCATTTTCACTATGATAGAAAAAGTCTTCAGGGGCCGCCTCTGTAATAAAATATCCATCCTCCAAGAAAAGCACTCGGTTGGAAACCTCCCGGGCAAAGCCCATTTCATGGGTTACCACCACCATGGTCATCTTTTCCTCTGCCAAATCCCGCATAACCTGAAGCACTTCTCCCACCATTTCCGGGTCTAAAGCCGATGTGGGTTCGTCAAAGAGCATCACATCCGGCTCCATAGCCAGAGCCCTTACAATGGCCACTCTCTGCTGCTGTCCGCCGGAAAGCTGTAGGGGAAATTGCTGTGCCTTATCTTCCAGGCCCACTCTTTTTAAAAGAGCCATTGCCTTTTCCTCCGCCTCCTCCTTGGATTTCTTAAGGAGCTTTCTAGGACCAAGAGTCAGGTTGTCCAAAATACTCATGTGGGGAAAGAGGTTAAACTGCTGAAACACCATCCCCATCTTCTGCCGTAAAGCATCCACATTCTTGCTATGCAGTACGCTTTGCCCTTCAAAGAAAATATCTCCCTTGGTCGGACTTTCCAAAGCATTTAAGCAGCGAAGAAAGGTGGACTTTCCGGAACCGGAGGGTCCGATAATACTAATCACGTCTCCCTTATGAATTTCCACGGAGATATCATGTAAAACCTCTTGATTTTTAAATTGCTTATGGAGATGTTCTACCTTAATCAAGACCTCTGCCATCATTATCCCCTTTCTTTTCTTTGGAATGCCTCTTCCATCTTTTTCTCCAGGAAGGAGAAGAACATGGTTAAGATCAGATAAATCAAAGCCACCGTAAGCAATGGTGTCCAGGCATCATAGGTTCTGGAACGGACAATGTCTCCCGCCTTGGTTAAATCCTGTACTGCCACATAACCTGCCACCGCAGTTTCCTTAATCAGGACAATAAACTCGTTGAAGATGGCAGGAAGTACATTACGAACCGCCTGAGGCATAATAATATAGCGCATAGTCTCACCATAGCTAAAACCGAGAGAACGACCTGCCTCCATCTGTCCCTTGGGGATGGACATAATTCCGGAACGGATGATTTCCGCCACATAGGCTGCGGAGTTTAGGCCGAAAGCAATAACTCCCACAAAAACTCCGGAGAAAATACGGGAAGTAAAGATACAGTAATAAAAAATCATCAGCTGAATTACCGCCGGAGTTCCTCGCATAATGGTTAAATAAAACTGACAAATTCCGTTGGCTATCTTGCCTTTTCCGGTTCTGTCATAGGTACTTCTTATCATACCGATGACAAAGCCTAAAGCCACACCGATTAAAAGGGCAAAAAACGTGATAATCAAGGTGTTTTTCAGTCCCTCCAGAAAATAGAGATAGCGCTTATCCTGTACCAGATTCATATACAGATGTTCCTGTAATGACATATGTTACTCCCCTCTACAGCGAGATGTCCCGCCATATAGGCAGGACCCTCGAAATGAATACAAAGCAGCTGATTATTTTGCCTGAATATACTTAGCTGTAATTTCCTCCAGCTTACCGTTATCCTTCAGCTTCTTTAAGGCTGCATTAATCTTTTCTACCAGCTCTGTGTTTCCCTTCTTTACACAGATAGCATAATCCTCTTCCGCATAGGCACTGTCCAAAAGCTTTAAGCCCTTATTCTGAGAAACAAATACCTCTGCCGGATTCTTATCAATAATCACCGCATCAACCTTGCCTGCCTGTAAGGCCTGCACCGCATCTGCTCCCTTCGGAAAACGTTCTACGCTTTTTTCGCCTAAATCGTCTGTAGAATACAGGTCTCCGGTGGTTCCCTGCTGTACACCCACCTTCTTTCCCTTTAAATCATCGATGCTGCTGATGGTGGAATCCTCTGTCACAATTACGTTCTGTACGGAAGTGGCATAAGAATCGGAGAAATCCACATTCTTTAAACGATCCTCATTGACCGTCATGCCGGCTGCACCGAAATCCGCCTTTCCGGACTGCACTGCAGGGATAATAGCATCAAAAGCCAGGTCGGAAATTTCCAGCTTCATCCCCATCTCTTCCGCAATAGCTTCCGCAATGTCCACATCAATACCTACAATATCTTTTCCCTCGTGGTATTCATAGGGTGGAAATTCCGCATTGGTCGCCATAATTAATGTACCGCCCTTTGCTTCCGCCTTAGCCGAATCAGTCCCCTTATCGGTTCCTGCCTGACTTCCCTGTTCTGTTCCCGCTTCACTCCCCTTAGCCGTTCCTTCCGTACTTCCTTTGGAACCGCTGCAAGCTACCAAAGACAATCCTGCCAATGCCACAATCAATAAATACTTTTTCATATTCTCTCCTCCTTCAATACGCTAATTTTCATCATCCTGTTTCCAAACAAGCTTCCCGTTCAAAAACCGTTCAACCTGTTAAAGCCAGCCCCTTACTGTCCTGTCAAATGGCGAACAATGTATAAAGCAAAGCTGTTATATGCATAATTATACTTTTATCCTGGGTTATGTCAAGGGCTTTTTTGAATATTTTTGCATATTTTCTTTTCTGTTTGCATAAGTAGAAATTCTATTACTGCTTTACAGAGCTTCCCGGACTAGAAATATTGCCGAAAGAAAGGCTTCAGGCGTTTCATTAAGACGCCCCCTAAAATCCCTATAAGAACACCTGCAACAGAGCCTGCAATCAGTAAATACGGGAGATAATACCATAGCGTCGTGTTTTTCAGAAGATAAGCCGCCATAAACACCTGACCGATATTATGAAAGATTCCTCCGATCAAACTGACACTAACTGTGGAAAAATGAAGCAGATTTTTAAATAGAAGCATCATCAAAAAACTGCATAAAAATCCACTCAAAGAATAGCTAAGGGTCAAAGCGTTTCCAAATAAAAGCGATAAGAGAATGATTCTTAAAAAGCCGATTACTGCTGTAGGGATTGGACCTACGGAAAACAGCATTAAAATATTCACTAAATTTGCCAGCCCCAGTTTTACTCCCGGAATGGGAATAGGCGTAGGAAGCTGAGCCTCCACATATCCCAAAATCATGGAAATGGCTAAAAACATGGCATAAATACTAAGATGAATGCTGCTTCTACGCCTTGCTCCTTGGGGAACTTTCCCGGAAATTTCATTTTCCCGGGTGCTTTTCTTTTTTTCCCTATCCTGCATGATCCTCCTAACTCCTATTCTATGCTAATAAAAACTATGCTTTTTCTATTATGCTATACCGTCTTTTATGACATGAAAAAGGACGGCGCACGCGCCGTCCTGCTTTTGCTTTTCTTTCATCTTGATACTTCTGCAATGCTGTCCTTCTTCTCATGCTGTCTATACCATGCTGTCTATCCCGAGAAGTCGTCTATATTACAAAATGATTCAAACCCGAAGAGAAAAATTAAAGCTTTACTACGTTAGTAGCCTGAGGTCCCTTAGCTCCGTCAACTACTTCGAACTCAACGGCCTGACCTTCTTCCAAAGACTTGAATCCGTCTCCGGACAATCCGGAATAATGTACGAATACATCCTTTCCTGTCTCATCAGAGATAAATCCATAACCCTTCTGGTTGTTAAACCACTTTACTGTACCTTTCATTACTATATCCTCCAAAAAACAATTGCAACCGAAATTGATTACAACAATGGAAGAATACCATATCCCCTGCACTTCGTCAACCGCATTTTTAGAAGAATCCCAGCATTTTGGTTTTTTTCTGAATGGTTTTATCCCTCTTTTTTAGAAAACTCGAAAAAAAGAAGCCTTGTGAAAAAATTATCTGTTGAGCAATTCTTCTAAATCATTCTCTGAAAAGATGTACTTCTTATTGCAGAAATCACAACGTACTTCCTGGGATTTATGGTCGGAAAGTAAAGATTCAATCTCTTTCTTTCCCAAAGAAATCAAAGCTTTCTCCACCCTTTCTCTGCTGCAGTTGCAGTGATAGCGAAGCTCCCGCTTTTCATGGATTTCCAGTCCGAAATCTCCCAATAAATACTCCAGAAGCTCCTCCGGTGTGTGCTTTGCCAGTAAATCCGTAACGGAATGTACCTTGGACAGCTTCTCCTCCAGCTTATCCAGAAGACTTTCCTCAGCAAAGGGAAGAAGCTGAATAATAAAGCCTCCGGACTCAGCCACGGTATTTTCCTTATTCATCAGGACTCCAAGGCCTACTGAAGAAGGTATCTGCTCACTGATACTGTAGTAAGCATTGATATCCTCGGCAATTTCTCCGCTGATTAAGGCAGTCTGTCCCACGTAGGGCTCTCCTAAGCCATTGTCCCGGATTACGGAAAGGAAACCGTTCCCCACGGCGCCACCTACATTTAAGTGACCATCCTCCCTTGCGGGAAGAATCACATAGGGATTGCCGCAAACGCCCTTTACATTGCCATGGGAGTCTGCCGTAGCCACAAGACTCTTCATCGGTCCGTCTCCCTTGATGGATAGGGTAATCAGGTCTTTCTCTCCCTTTAACTCCACTCCCATCATCAGAGCCGCACTCATCAGTCTGCCCATAGCCGCAGTAGCAATAGGGGAAGTATTATGAATCCGTCTTTGCTCCTCTGCCGTATTTCTGGTGCTGCAGGCAAAGGCGCGAATCTGCCCTTCCGCCGCAGTTCCTCTTACCAAATAGTCCGTATTAGCCATTTTGTAATAATTCTCTCTCTTTTTCTTCGTCTTTTCTCATGCAACACTTTTTGTATTTCTTTCCGGAGCCGCAGGGACAAGCATCATTTGGATAAATCTTCTTGCTCTCTCTCTTCACCGTTCCGGACTTCTTCTGCTCCTTATAGAGCTCTTTTCTCTTTTCCTCTGTTAAAATGGAATCCCAAGCCGGAAGCTCATAGAGCCAGGAAGCCTTGGCCTCCACCATGTTGTAGTAAAGCTTTTCCGGATCAATCTGAATCTTAACAACGGTATCTTCTTCCATAGTATCGATAGGATTATGGTAGCCTGCTAAAGACTCATCGATTCCGTCCAGAATTCCTACGAAAATGAAGGGGTCGATGGAGAAC
>CAUSUG010000054.1:0-10555 GCA_963534765.1 uncultured Oribacterium sp. | reverse complement strand
TGAGCCCGTCAGTACTTACTGAAAGCAAGCAAAGCGAAGCTTGAAGTTAGTACTGTTACGAAGGCGAGGTTAGCGGGAGCGTGCCCCGATTATAGACCCATACTGCATTAGAGCGCTTCTTTATGATAAATACAGTCCTTTAATACATAGGATTAAGCTAGCGAGAGCGTGTCCCAATTCAGACCTATACTACTTAGAAAACTATTTTGATTTTCACAGTCACTTCCTCTTTAAAAATTATGGGAAATTATGCTTTATGATATAAGTCTCTCATTTCCTGAACGATGCTATGGAACATACTGATGGCATCCACCATAGGCTTTTCCGTGGAAAGATCCACTCCCGCAAGCTGTAATAAGGATACAGGATCATTGGTGCAGCCGCTGGACAGGAACTTCTTATATTGCTCCAGCGCTCCCTCTTCCTTGGCTAAAATTCTTTTTGCAATAGCACAGGATACGGCAAAGCTTGTTGCATACTGATATACGTAGAAGTTGTAGTAAAAATGAGGGATTCTGCTCCACTCTAAGGCAATCAGATTATCAATCTTCATATCCGGACCAAAATAATAGCTATTCAAATCATGATAGACCTTCTCCAGGCTATCGGCGGTGATGGCTTCTCCTGCTTCCAACATAGAAGCGGCTTTACGCTCAAATTCGGAAAGCATAGTTTGTCTAAAGAAGGTTCCCTTAAAGCTCTCCAGGAAATGGTTGTAAAGATAGAGCTTCTCTTCCTTGTTTTTAGCCTGTTCCATCAGATAATATAACAGCAGCACTTCGTTGGTGGTGGAAGCTACTTCCGCAACAAAAAGCTTGTATTGAGAATTCAGGAATCCCTGCTCCTTCTCCGAATAATAGGAATGCATGGCATGTCCCAGCTCATGGGCTAAGGTAAAGAGGTCATCCATGGTTCCCTGATAGCTCATAAGAATAAAGGGATGAACGCCGAATACAGGGTTGCAGTAAGCTCCCACTCTCTTTCCGTCATTTTCCCTGGCATCAATCCAATACTCGGCATAAGCTTTTTTCAAAAGCTCCTGATAGTCCTCTCCTAAAGGCTTTAGACCTTTTAAAATTACTTCCTTGGCTTCCTCAAAATCAATATGGTACTCGTAGTCCTTTACCATGGGCGCGTAAACGTCATACATGGAAAGATCCTCTAAGCCAAGCATTTCCTTTCGAAGAGCAACATAATCATGAAAGGCGGAAATCTTCTTGTGAACGGCGGAAATCAGATGATCCCAAACCTTCTCGGAAACATCCACTTCCCCTACGGAAGCAGCAAAGGCTGTAGGATAGTTTCTGGCCTTGGCAAAGAAATACTGCTGCTTTAGCTGCGCGTCAAACAATGCGGCAAAGGTATTTCTATGATCCTGATATACCTTATAAAATACTTCATATACCGCCTTACGTAGCGGACGGTTATTGCCAGTCTGTAAGGGGACAAAACGGGCGTTACTGACGGGAATTTCTTCCCCGTTCATTTCTACGGAAGGAAATTGAAGATCGGCATTTTGCAGCATGGAAAATGCCTGATAAGGACCACTGGCCATGGACTGAGCCGATGCCAAAAGCTTTTCGGCATTCTTATCCAAAGTATGCTCTTTTAATCTTCTAACGTCCTTGATATAGACGGAATACTTTTCCAGTTCCTTAGATTCTGAAAACGCTCTATCCAGATATTCCGAAGACAAGGAAAGAATCTCCGGATCGAAAAATGCCAATTTCTCTCCGTTTCGAACCTCTACAGCCATTGCTCTTTGATTTAAGCTTAAGGCTTCCTGATCTTTGGTATCCACATCGCTTTTCATCATGCTGTAAGCCAAAAAGTGGCTGGATAATAAGGACAATGCCTCTTTCTCCTTCAAAGCCTTCAATAAAACTGCCGGAGAACTGCCGAGACGTCCCTCATAGGAAGCAATTTCTGTTGCTTTCTCTTCGGATTCCGCCAATGCCTTTAAAAATGTTTCGTCATTGGCAAATAAATCATCAAAGTGCCAAACTTCTTCTCTACTTAGCTCCTGTCTTTTTACACTTTTCATGCTATAGCCTTTCTTATAATTCTACTCTCTTGGCATCAGACCAGATTTTTTCCAGCTTGTAAAAGGATCTGGTTTCCTTGTCAAAAAGATGCACGATAACGTCCTTATAATCTAAAAGAATCCAGCCGGAGCTGCTCTCTCCCTCTGCTTTACGATTATCCAAATGAACGGCTTCTTCCAAAGCATCCTTCAGGGCGTCCAGCTGTCTTACATTATCTGCAGAAACCAGCACAAAATAATCCGATAATACGGAAATTTCGGAAATGTCCAGAACAATTATGTCACTTCCTTTTTTTTCGTCTAAAACAGATACAATTTTATTACATAAGTCCAAAGATTCCATTTATACCTCCTTTTTCTCTTGATAATATGCTAACGCATCCAGGGATAAAGAGCAACAATGCTGTCCTTTTTCTTTTACATAGGCAATACTTGCTTCCAAACAGAGCTTTACCGCCAAATCCAAATCTTTAAAGGCAATTTCCCGGATAGCTGCTAAGTCCTCCCGATTCCCTCTTCTTACCTCAATATAATCAGCCAAATAAACAATCTTTTCCAGAGTGGTCATCGCCGGTTTTCCCAGGGTATGGTAGTAAATGGCGGAGAGAATTTCTTCATTATCGATTTGAAAATGTTTTTTGGCATAACAGGCACCGTAAATACCGTGAAGAACCTGTGGCGCCTCCAAATACTCGGGAAGAAGAGGGATATGATCTCTTTGACAAGCCTCCAATAATTCTTTTTTTCCCATGTATTTTGCGCAATCATGACAAAGCCCTGCAAGCTCCGCCTTTTGAAGATCTACCCCGTGGGCCATAGCCAGACAAATGCTGGTAAAGGCCACACTTAGAGAATGTTCATATCGCTCCTTCTTTAAATGCTCCTGTAAATGCTTTCGAATTTCTTCGATTTTCTGCATAAATTCTTTTTCTTCCATGATTCCTCTTTGATATTGATATCCTCTTCGATAAAGATATCCTCTTCGATAAAGATATCCTTTTCGATAGAGATATATCTCTATATGATCTCCTTCTTCAACGGTAGAAGCCCTTTTTTAATATGTACTCTTCCACCGGCTTAGGAAGCATTCCATGGATGGACTTTCCTTCTTTCAGCCGATTCCGAATCTCCGTACTGGAAAGATCGATAGCCGGCATGGAAAATAGCTTACAATGTAAAGAAAATTCTTTCTCCAAAGCTTCCTTTTCCTTTTGGAATGTTGAAAATGCCATCTCCCCGTTTCGATTGGCAATATAAAAATCCACCAGTTTCCCAAGTTCTGCAATCTTATGCCAGGAACGAAGGGTTAAAAACTGATCGGTACCGATTAATAGACTATAAGATTCCGTCGGATTCTGTCGCAGAAGTTCTCTTACCGTATCGAAGGTGTAAGAATTTCCCTCCCGTTCCCCCTCAATGGGAGAGAAAGCAAAATCCGGACAATTTTCAATAGCCAGTTCCAAAAGCTTCAGTCTATCGGAAAAGGGAAGTAAAGACTTCTGTTCTTTATGATAGGGGGTGCCGGTGGGAATAAAAAGAACCTTGGAAAAATGACTGCTTTCCATGGCGGCTTCCGCCATTTTTAAATGTCCGTAATGCACCGGATTAAAGCTTCCCCCTAAAATAGCTGTGGGTTTCATAGAGAGAATTTCCTGTCTTTTTCTTCTTTTGCCGGCTTGTATAAAACAATCATACGACCGATAATATGTACCAGCTCCGTTCCGGAACGCTCTGCAATGGTGTTTCCCAGTTCCCGTAAATCATCAATACAATTTTTTAAAACATGAATCTTCATTAACTCATGCTTTTCCATATATTCCCTTACCGCTTCAATAAATTCAGGAGTAATGGAATTCTTTCCCAAAGAAAGGGGTGGTTCTATTTTCTGTGCAGCTCCTTTTAAAGCGGAACGCATTTTACTGTCTTTGATGTAGGATTTCATTCCTCGTCCTCCGTGTCATAATATTCAAATTCGTGGGCGTAAATCTTGATGGTATCTCCTTCTTTTAGGCCCATTTTCTTTAATTCTTTAATAATACCCTGCTCTACAATAAAACGCTGGAAGAAAAGGAAGCCCTTCTCCGCTTCCAGGTTGGTATAGCCCAGCATCTTCTCCATTTTTGGACCTTCCACGACAAAAACACCCTCTTCCGGATGATCATAGCTGATAGCCAGCATTTCTACCGCACCAAGATTGTCCAGATCCACTTCGCTTTCATAGACTACAGCCTGCTCTTTATTTTCCTCCAATAGCTCCCAGGTTTTTTCTAATATCGGTAAAATTCCTTGATTGGAAGCTGCGGAAAGACGGAAAAAGGGAAGCTTATGCTCTGTACAATACTTCTCCAAAAGGGTCAGATTCTCTTCCTGCTCCTCGCTTTGTACCAGCTCTATCTTGTTAGCAGCCACAATCATAGGCTTACGAAGAATTTCCACATCATATTCTTCACATTCCTTTTGAATTTGTAAAAAATCCTCCAGAGGCTTTCGGCCTTCCGTTCCTGCGGCATCCACCATATGAATTAAAACTCTGGAACGATGAATATGACGAAGGAATTGAAAACCCAGCCCGACACCGGAGGAGGCACCTTCGATAATGCCCGGAATATCCGCCATAACAAAGCTTCTGTCTCCCTTTAAATTCACCACACCAAGGTGGGGATTCAAGGTAGTGAAATGATAGTTGGCAATTTCCGGTCTGGCATTACTGCACATGGAAAGTAAGGTGGACTTTCCCACATTGGGATAGCCTACTAAGCCCACATCCGCGATTACCCGTAATTCCATACGCAGAGTAATCTCTCTGGCTTCTTCTCCCGGCTGAGCAAACTTCGGTGCCTGCATGGCGGGGGTGGCAAAATGCATATTGCCCAGGCCTCCTTTACCGCCCTTTAATAAGATCATTCGCTGATTCTCTCCGCTCATATCCGCAATCAGCTTACCGGTCTCCTCATCCTTTAAGAGTGTTCCTTCCGGAACCTTTAAGATAAGATCCTTGCCGTTCTTTCCATGCATCTTTCTGCCGTCTCCCTCCTGTCCGGGTTCTGCGGCATATTTTGTTTTATGACGGAAGGGTTCCAGGCTGTTCAGCCCCTTGTCCACTTCTACAATAATGTCTCCGCCCTTTCCGCCGTCTCCACCGTCCGGGCCTCCTGCAGGAACAAACAATTCTCTACGAAAGGATACATGGCCGTTGCCACCTTTTCCGCTTTTAACATAAATTTTTGCAATATCTGCAAACATGAATACTCCTTTTTCTAAAAAGAAGCAGGACGATTTCCTGCAAAATATTTTTTCCTTTACTATAGGAAAACCCCACGCCGGATAACCAGCATGGGGTTAATGTTTCCTTATGCCTTTGGAAGTACAGATACTTGCTTACGATCTCTTCCTAGACGGCCAAATTTAACGACTCCGTCCACCTTTGCAAATAAGGTGAAATCATTTCCCAAGCCTACATTCAGACCTGGATGAATTCTGGTTCCGTTCTGCTTGTACAGAATGTTTCCAGCCTTAACGAACTGACCATCTGCTCTCTTTTGACCAAGTCTTTTCGACTCGGAATCTCTACCGTTTTTGGTAGAGCCCATACCCTTATGATGAGCCATGTAATTTACCTATCCTTTCCTAAAAATTAACCAATTTTGTCAATTTTTACTTCTGTAAAAAGCTGTCTGTGACCATTCTTCTTGTGGTATCCGGACTTTCTCTTGTAACGGTAAACGATAACCTTCTTACCCTTACCATTCTGAAGAACAGTTCCGCTAACCTTTGCATTGGCAACTGTTGGAGTACCAATCTTCAAAGAACCGTCATTGAGAAGAAGAACCTGATCAAAAGTAATCTTTGCTCCCTCTTCTACTTCCAACTTCTCCACACGGATTACATCGCCTTCACTGACTTTGTACTGCTTTCCGCCACTTACAATTACTGCGTACATTAGGAATCCTCCTATAAAAATTTACTCGCTAGCTGTGGTGAGACATGCTTCTTAAACCTCGCTAGGCGGCATCTAGGTTACTTTACAGTAAACTGCCTTCTTCGTCAAGCTTTTTATGGCAAAATACTGCGATAATAAGGATAATTTGCCTGTACTTCATCTACGGAAATATTTCCGGCTGTACCGTTTTCATGAACTGCCAGCATCTTTCCGTCCTTTGTCCACTTAATAAAGACCACAACATGACTTTCTCCGCTGGGTTGGATAATCAAATCACCCGCTTTTAATTCACTCCGCTTGATTTTCTGACCTTTTCCGATTAATTCCTGGGTGCTGGAAGCAAAATCCAAGCTTCTGTCCACACTGGACCAGTAAGCCCATTGTACAAAGCCGGAGCAATCTAAGCCCTTTCGATTTCTTCCTTTATAGTCCGAAGAAGAAATGGTGGCTCCGAAGTGGTTTCCTTCCAAGCCCTTTACTCCGGCTTTCCCTCCGTAAAAATAGGGAACCTTTCCCACCGATGATAAGGCAAAATGAATCAAAGCCTTTCTTTCCTCACTAAGGTCCGCCGGTAAATCCTTCATATAAGAAGATATTTCTTCCTCCGTAAGAGGAGACTTCTTTTCTACGGAAGAGATACTGAGACCGTAGTCTTTAAACCAGTCCTGTTCCTTCAAACGCTTTACGGCAGCAATGGTGTAGTCATTCCAGCCATGCCAACGACTTCCCGGTTTTTGATCCTGTTCCTCCAAATCCTTAATAGAATCCAGTTGAATATTTCTGAGTCCGTTTTCATCATCGAAACCGACTACAGTGATTTTAATGGTTAAATCCACGTGTCCGGGACAATAATTTTTGGGTAAGTTTTTCTGATCTTGAACACTGCTTGCTTTCTGCTCTGCCTTTGTTCCCGTTGTTTCTTTTGTGACTTTACTTTCCTTCGGCAGATTTGAGGCACTTAGTTCTGCATTTTGGGAGGCACTGTTCTCCTTATTTTCAGTAGATTTTTCTGTCTGCTCCGGCAGTGCTTTGGATTCGGAGCTACTCTCTCCCGCTTCTCCGGAATTGCTCTTTTGGCTGTTCTCCTGATTTGATTTTGTTTCCTGGGTTTGCTTACTTTCTTGTGCTTGTTTACTCTCCTTTGTAGCTTTTGTATCCTGATTTGCTTTGCTTTCAGTTGCTGTTTCGGAGGACTTTTCGGAAGTACTTTCCGCCTTGCTTTCTTCGCTTGCTTTTGTTTCTCCGCCCGGGGGAGCAACGGTATTGGCGGCCTCCTCCGCCAGCATTTCCTCCTTGGCATCCTTATGAATACAGCCCTGGTCGTAATAGACCGGGCCGATGCTTAAGCTATAGGAATGAGACTTTGTATATAGCTCATTAACAATGGCACGAAAACGCTCTTCGTCCAGATAATTATGCTGATAGGTATAGACACTGGCCATAGCCAAAATATCCTTTACATTACTGGATTCCTGGATTTCCTTTCCGTCTCCGTTATAGTATCTATAATGGATATTTTTAAAATAAGGGATTGCCCAGCTATTTTTTTGCTCCGGAGATTGGCCGGCTGCCTGAGGATTGTATCTTCCCAGAATAGCGGAACGCTTCAGTCCCAAAAGCTTTGCAGTATGTTCCGGGGTGTCTCCTGTACTATCGTAGATTTTGGCCAGGTCCGCACTTTCCCTTTCCATCAGTTCCTGATAAATCCTCCCACCAACAGAGTCCAGGGGATTTCCATCCTGGCGGATATCCACAAGATTGTACCGGTCAATAAAGGGACGAGGATTTATAAATTCGTCTTCCTTACGTTCCGTATGAATAGTATTGGTCCATTTTCCTTTCTGCATTACACTACTGCTGCTAATGTCGTCCCTTAGAAGGCTGTCACTGCTCTTGTTTAAAGCATTTTGCCTGTCATGCATTTTTGGGGCGTATACGATGGAGAGGTATAAGATCATAAACAAAGAAAGAAAGAAGAGCAAAAAACTTTCCTTCTTCTTGCTCCTCAAAAAAATCTTAGCTTTTTCTATAGCCGGTTTCCATTTTCCTTTTTTCTTTCTACTCTTTGACAAGTGTTTTCCCCTATTTTTCTTAAATTGAAGTTTTTATTTTTTTCTCAGCTTTTCCAATAAAGCTTGAAAATCCGCAGGATAAGGAGCGGAAAATTCCATATATTCCCCGGTTCTGGGATGTTGGAACCCCAGTATCATGGCATGTAAGGCCTGACCGGAAATCCCATCCTTTCTGTTTTTCAATCCGTATACCGGATCTCCCAGAAGGGGATGCCCTATGCTCTTCATATGAACACGAATCTGATGGGTACGCCCGGTTTCTAAACGGCACTCTACCAAAGTGGAATCGGAAAAACGTTCCAAAACCTTATAATGGGTTACAGCCTCTTTTCCATGCTTATAAGATATGGCCTGTTTTTTCCTGTCTTTTTCATCCCTGCCTATGGGAGCGGAAATGATACCATCTTCCTCTTTGATTTTTCCAAAAACCAAGGCATGATAGCGTCTTGTGATACTATGTTCCTCTAATTGCTTCGCAAGACTTTGGTGACTTAAGTCATTTTTACAGATTAAAAGGAGACCTGTGGTGTCCTTATCAATGCGATGGACGATTCCTGGACGATTAACGCCGTTAATGGAGGAAAGAGATGAGCCTGCATGGGCTAACACGGCATTTACCAATGTACCGCTGTAATGTCCCGCTGCAGGATGTACAACCATTCCCCTTTCTTTATTGACCACCAAAAGATCATCGTCTTCGTAGACGATATCCAAGGGAATAGCTTCCGGAAGAACCTCCGGATCCTTTTGTTCGGGAATATCAAAGTCTATCCGGTCTCCCGCCTTTACCTTTAGAGAGGCCTTGGCTTTTTCTCCGTTAACAGAAACACAGCCCTCCTGAATACATTTTCCCAGATAGGAACGACTGAAATCATGATCTTTCTGTTCAGACAAATATTTATCCAGACGTTGTCCTTCTTCTTCCTTTGCAACTTCCCAAATCATTTCTTCTCCTTCAAGAAGGAAAACTCCTCTTCTTTATAGTAAAAGAAGAATAAAAACAGAAGGAAAAAACAAGCCCCGGTTACATAGATGTCTGCAAGATTGAAGACGGGAAAATCAATGGGACGAAAATAAATAAAATCCACTACGTAGGCTTGTCTTTGTCGATCAATACAATTTCCGATAGCTCCGGAAAAAACCAAGAGAAGGGAAAAAAGAAAAGGCAGATACCTTTTTTTTATCGGCGTTTTGTGAAAAATAATCAGGACAGCTGCCAGCACAATAATCGTAATGAGCAGGAAAATGATTTGTTGTCCGTGAAGGATGCCAAAGGCCGCTCCGGCATTTTCCACATAGAGTAAGGAGAGAATATTGGGAATCAGTTGTATTTCTTTACCGCTCATTAAATATTCCACTGCCAATGCCTTGGTCCACTGATCCAGAAAAATCAACAGGGCACTGCACAGGAAGAAAACAATCCATGATGTTCCTTTTTTACTCATACTTCCTCACTTCTCATATACTGCTTCAATACCGCTTCAATGCGTTCTTTACTGATGTCCTCTTCAATATAAGGACTGCATAGATGATGGAGCAAAACAAATTGGAGATGCTGATTTTTTTGTTTTTTATCCTTGGATAAGGCTTCAAAAATATCTTCATACTTTAAAGCCTTGCAACGGGTTTCCAATCCCATATCTTCCATCAGCTCCTGCACCTTTAATATATCTTCTTTGGCAATATTTTTACAAAGGGATAGCGCCATCAGGCTTCCGAAGGCAACGCATTGTCCATGGCTATAGGAAAAATCCGCAACCTTTTCGATGGTATGTCCTAAGCTGTGACCGAAGTTTAAAAATTTTCTGTCTCCATGCTCATAGGGATCTTTTTCCACAAAATATTTCTTAATACGATTACTTTGATAAATAGTCTCCAAGAGAATTTCAGGATTTCTCTCCTGCAAAGCTTCTTTATGCTCCAGGAGGTAAGGTAGATATTTTTCGTTATGAATTAAAGCGTGCTTGATAATTTCTCCCATACCGGAGGCATACTGTACCTTCGGTAAAGATAAAAGACAATGCATGGAGGAATACACCAGCTTAGGCATATGAAAGGCACCGATTAAATTCTTATAATGATAAAAATCCACTCCGGTTTTTCCGCCGATGGAAGAATCCACCTGGGCTAAAAGCGTGGTAGGAATCTGGATAAAATCAATTCCCCGAAGATAGCTTGCAGAGGCGAAGCCGGTCATATCTCCCACAACACCGCCACCCAGGGCAATCATCATGTCTTTTCTTTCCAATTCCATATCCAAAGCAGCCTGATAGATTTTTTGAATATGCTCCAAATCTTTATACTCTTCTCCTGCAGGAAGTATACATACGCTTATAGCGGAAAAAGAGTCCTCTATGGTATTTTTCAAATCCTCCAAAAAAAGCTTGGCAACCTGGTCGTCGGTTACAATCAGCGCTTTTTTCTTTTTGGAAGATACAGAGTTTAAACGCTCCGGTAATGCTGAAAAATCCTTTTCTAAATAAATACTGTAGATTAATG
>CAUSUG010000053.1:0-10580 GCA_963534765.1 uncultured Oribacterium sp. | reverse complement strand
GCATAGGAAGGCTCCTTATGCTATAGTACAGAAGTCCTAGTTGATTAGTAGGTTTATAGGAATATAACTAAGGGCAGAATAAAATACGTATAAAAAAGAAAGAAGTAGTAAGGAAGAACTTGACCGGTAAAAAGCCGGAAAGAGAATCACCGGCAAGTGTGAAGCCGGCAAATGCAAAAGAAGCAAGTTCAAAAGTAGCAAATCCGAAAGTAGTAAGCGGAATGTATGGGAGAAGAAGGAGAAGAGAACTATGGGTAACGTAAAGAAGAAAAAAATAGCCTTGGGCTTACAATTATTGATAGCATTGTTTTTAGGAGGGGCGGCAGGATATTTCCTTCCCCAATTCGCAAGCTTTTACCAGTTTTTGGGACAGGCCTTTATCCGGCTCATCAGTATGCTGATTATTCCTTTGGTGCTCCCCCTTGTGGTGGTGGCTGTGGCAGAGGTATTGGGAAAGAATCATTTTCAGAAGCTCCTGGGAAAGACCTTCCTGTATTTCTTTGCCGTGACTACAGGAATTACCGCCCTTTTTGTCTTTGCTTCCTATTATTTAGGATTTGGTCAGGGAGTAAATATCGGACAGGAAGGTGCAAGCCTGGAAGGAATCGCCACCGGGGTAAAGATTGATGAGTTTTTCTTAAACTTCATTCCTTCCAATCTTTTCAAGGCACTTACAGACGGCGCCTTACTTCCGATTCTGGTTTTTGCCATTTTCTTAGGCTATGGCGTAGGTCAGCTGGAGCAGGAGAAGAAGGAGGCCTTCCTTTCCGGCACAAAGATTTGGATTGCCGCCATTTACAAGATTTTAGACGCAGTGATTTTACTCTCTCCTGTGGGTGTCTTCGGCTTTATTGCCAAGGACGTGGCAACGACCGGAGTGGACAAGCTTTTGGGACTTGGACAGTTTGTCCTGGGAATGTACCTTGGCTACGGCGTTTTGGCACTTGTAATCTTCCCCGTTATTGCTATTCTATATAAGGTAAACTATGTAAAGCTTTTCAAGAGTATCGGAGATTTGGTGACCCTGGCCTTCGTGTCCGGCGGCTCCAGCGTGGTTTTACCCCCACTTTTGAAGCGCTTGAAGAAGGAAGGTTATGACGAGGCGGTTACGGATTTCGTGGTACCTCTCGGATACTCCTTTAATCTGGAAGGGGCGGCAGTGTATTTTGCCTTAGCGACTGTCTTTTTGGCAAATGCTTACGGCATTACTTTCACTCCTCAAGCCTTACTGTTTACGGTTCTCCTTTTAAGTTTAATCGGAAAGACCGCGGCAACAATCCCCTCCGGAGCCATTGTAGTTTTATTGGCGGCAGCTCCCCAGTTGGGACTTCCTGTGGAAGGTGTAGCCTTGATATTGTCTGTAGACTTCTTTGCAAATGCAGGAAGAACCGCCTTGAATGTGGTGGGACAGGCTTTGGCAGTGGCAGTATTGGACAGTAAGAAAGAGAAGACGGAAAAAGTAGAAAAGCCGGCAAAGGCGGAAAATGTGACAGGCAAGGAACTTGTTGCCAATACAGGCTAAGGAAAGGAAATATTATGGCAGAGAAAAAGGTATATGTAATCCATGAAAATCTGGAGTGGACCCAACATTTGGTAAAGTGGCTGGAAGAAAAGAAGATTCCCTATGAACTATGGGATTTATCTAAGGGAATCCTGAATTTACAGGAGGCTCCTCCTGAGGGCGTGTTCTACAACCGTATGTCTGCCTCCTCCCACACCAGAGGACACCGCTATGCGCCGGAATACACCGAGCAGGTCCTTTCCTGGCTCACAAGACATGGCCGTAAGGTGGTAAATGGTTTAGGGGCCATTAATCTGGAAATCAGTAAGGTAAAGCAGTATCTTGCCTTAGAGGAAAATGGAATTCCCCACCCCAAAACCGTAGCGGTTTTAGGACAGGATCAGATTCTGGAAGGCGCAAGACAGCTAAACATTTACCCCCTGATTACCAAGCATAACCGTGCAGGAAAGGGCTTGGGGGTACAGCTTTTCCAAAATGAAGGGGAGCTGGAGGCCTATGTCAACAGTCCGGCCTTTGAACCTTCCGTAGACGGCATCACCCTTTTGCAGGAGTATATTAAGCCCGCAGACGGCAGAATTCGCCGTTCCGAGTTTATCGGACAGAAGTTCTTATACACCGTATCCATTGACTCCTCCGACGGCTTCCAGCTCTGCCCGGCAGACGGTTGCCAGATTGGAAAGAAGAAGGAAGAACTGGAAAGCTCCGAAAAGTTCCAAATTACAGAACCTTTAGAGAAGGAAAGAGAGCAGGCCTACACAAAATTTTTACAGCACAGCGGCATTGATGTTGCGGCGATTGAGTGGGTACAGTCGGAACGCGGAGAGATTTATGTTTATGACGTAAATACCAACACAAACTATAACCCTACTGCGGAGAAGAATGCCAATATCTACGCCCATGAGCATCTGGCAGAGTATCTGGGAAAATTGCTAAAGGAACAGGGATAAAAGAAGTAGAAAGGGCGACACGGAGAGGCTAAGACTTCGCCTTAAGTATAAAAATTATTTTCTGAGAAAACAGGGAAGGGGATGTTCATTCTCCTTCCTTTTTGTTATAAATAAAGGCATAGGATAGAAGGATAGTCTTGGCAAAAAGCCCTATTGCTAAGTTGAAACATATTCTTTGTGGTATACTAAGAACGGTATTAAGTATGTTTAGGAAAGGATGCTTTGTATGAAGCTTTTTCATGGGAGTAATGTTGTAGTGCAAACCCCTAAGATACTTTCCGGACTTCGAGCATTAGATTTTGGTGCAGGATTCTACTTGACATCCAGCAGGCTTCAAGCGCAAAAATGGGCCGGAGCAGTTGCCAGAAGAAGAGGTGCCGGGGAGGGTATTGTCAACATTTACACATTGGATGATGATGTTCGCTTGGTATTGAACATTTTGGAATTTCCCATAGCTAATGCAGACTGGTTGGACTTTGTGGTGCAAAACAGGAGGGGGCAAAGCGCGAGTTCCTACGATTTGGTTGTAGGTCCTGTCGCAAATGATTCTACACTTCCGGTCATTGATGATTATATGGACGGTAAGTATGATAAAGAGGAAGCGGTGAAACGTCTTATGCCTCAAAAATTGACAGATCAGTATGCGTTTTTAACGGAGAAAGCCATTCAATTTCTACGTTTTGAAGGGAGTGAGCAGTTGTGACAGAGATCAGTGCCAGACAAAGGGATTTCTTTGATCGTCAGGTGATTTCTTTGATAAAAATGAAGTACGGGATGGAGGACATGAAAGCCATTCGTTCCTTTTTGTTCTCGGAAACCTATCAGATGCTACTGGATCCATTGACAGAGGTATACACCTTTAGTCCGCAAATTGTATTTGAAATGTGGGAAAGTGAAATGATTACCGGGAATCCTCGAAATTCACAATATATTAGAGGTGAAGAAAATGAGTAAAGAAGGGGAGTTTTTTATTTACCTTTTGGAAAGATATGCAGATTTCAAGAAGCAAAAAGCAAGTGATATTTTAAAGCTATGGGATGAGGCAGACTTGACCAGGCTGATTTATGATTTATACGAAATCTATCATGTGGAGCGTCTGGAGAATGCCTTTGAAGATATAGATACCTTATTAAAGGAAAGAACCGGCTTAGTAGAAGCTTAAAACAGAAAGGAAAAACCATGAATACATTTATTTGCTATGACCGTTGCAGTACATGCAAAAAAGCGGAGGATTTTTTAAAGGCTCACAATGTTTCTTTTGAAAAGCGTCCGATTAAGGAGCAAAATCCAAGCGCCAAGGAAATCCATGAGATGAAGGAACGTTCCGGCCTTCCCCTAAAGCGTTTCTTTAACACCAGCGGACAGCTGTATAAGTCTATGGAATTAAAGGACAAGCTCCCCAATATGTCCGAGGAAGAGCAGGAGGCATTACTGGCTACAGACGGCATGCTGGTAAAGAGACCTATATTCCTTTATGGAGATAAGGTTTTGGTGGGATTTAAAGAAAAAGAATGGTTAGAGGCTTTAGGAAAATAAGATTTGGACGTCGCGGGTGATAATCGTTGATATTTTCGGCAATATAGGTCTGACCTTGGGGGAGTCTGAGCCCGATACTTGCGAAATCCGGCAAAGTGAAGACCTGTAAAAATCAATAAGTGAAGCGAATAATGCAGTAGGTGTCTATAATAGGGACAATCTGAGCCCGTCAGTACTTACTGAAAGCAAGCAAAGCGAAGCTTGAAGTTAGTACTGCTACGAAGGCGAGGTTAGCGGGAGCGTGCCCCGATTATAGACACCTACTGCATTAGAGCACATCTTTATAATAAATACAGTCCTTCAATATGTGGGATTAAGCTAGCGAGAGCTTGCCCCCATTTCAGACCTATATTGCTTAGAAAAATTTTTTTTACAGCCCCCTAATAATCTCACAGCACTTCTTCACGTCCTCTTCTCTTGTGGACCAGCTGGTGCAAAAACGAATCACGCTGGAGTTTTCATCGTAGCGTTCCATGTAGGCGTACTGCGCCTGCTTTTTTAATTGCTCCATTTTTTCATGGGAAATGACAAAGAAGACCTGATTGGTGGGATAGTCTCCAAAGAGGGGGAGCCCCGCATCTTTTAAGGCTGCCTTGATTTCCCGGGCGTAGGCATTTGCCTTTTCGCCGATATGGAGGTAAAGCTCATCCTTAAAGAGCTCATCAAATTGCAGGCCTAGAAGCCAAGCCTTGGCAAGGAGGGCGCCGTGCTGTTTGATGGAGGTGAAAAAATGAGGAAGTCTACCGGCATCCGGAATGACTACCGCTTCTCCGAACATGGCGCCACACTTGGTGCCTCCGATATAGAAGACGTCGCAGAGCTTAGCCAGGTCCGGAAGGCTGAGGTCATTTTCCGGTGCGGCAAGGGCATAGGCCAGTCGGGCACCGTCTACGAAAAGGAGCAGTTGATGCTTTTTACAAAGCTCGGAAATGGCAGTAAGTTCTGCCTTACTGTACAGACTGCCGTATTCCGTGGGCTGAGACAGGTAAACCATGCCGGGCTGGACGGTGTGGGCTTTGTTTTCATCCAAGGAAAAGTCGGAAAGAAAAGCTTCCAGTGCTTTGGGAGAGAGCTTTCCGTCCTTTCCCTTTAAGGGAAGCACCTTGTGCCTTGTCAGTTCAATGGCTCCCGCTTCATGCACTGCAATATGTCCGCTGTCCGCACAGAGTATGCCTTGGTAGGAAGGGAGGAAGGAGTCAATCACCGTAGCATTGGTCTGGGTTCCGCCCACCAGAAATTCCACCTGAGCGGTAGGGCATTGACAGGCCTTACGGATTTTTTCTTTGGCTTCTTCGCAAATGCTGTCGCTTCCGTAGCCGGGATAGGGCTTTCTATATTCTTCTGTCAGGCGCTTTAAGATATTTTCATGGCAAGCCTCTTGGTAATCGGACTGGAATTGCAGGATATCGGTATTCATTTTGCCTCCTTTTCTTCGGAAAATCTTTTTTTCGATTTTTTTATTTTAAATAGGGATGAAGAAAAATGCAAATCGGAAACATCAGATAAAGGAAAAGTCCAAACCGGAAATATCGAATGAAGGAAAAACCCAAACTAAAAATCCCTAGGTGGAAGACAAAAAGAAAAAGCCCGATTCGATATGCACCGGAGTAGGAAAAGAAATAAAAAATTAAATCAAACGCTTATCTTGTCAAAAACCTTGCCGATTATAATAATGACGGATTCTTCCAGGGATTTCGGATTTAGAGACGAAGGAGAGTCTTCCGTCGAGGAATGTTACGCATTTTCCGGCTTTGCAGTTTAAGATAAAGCATTTTCCTCTTGTAAAGACAAGAGCTTTGCGAAACATTGGCCTCGACCTTTTTAGAAGTATAGAGTGTTTAAGGGAGTAGTTAAAAAACGGTTACGTTGGCTAAAGGCTTTGCAGCATATTGCAGGGCCCGGATTACCCCTTAGGGATAGAGAAAAGTCGGTCAGGGAGGTCCTTCTTTTTTCCGGAATGGAGGCAAAATGAAGAAACAAGGAATAGACAGAGTACTGTTCCCCTTGGCTACAGCCATTCTGCTTGGTTTGTTCAGCGGACAGGCTTTCGCGGAGGGACAGGGTACTGCGGCTTCTGAAGGAAGATGGCAACAGGATGGAAACAACTGGAAGTACGTGGACGGAAACGGTCAGGAGAAGACCGGCTGGGTGGAAAGCAAGGGACAGTGGTACTTTGTGGATCCCCAGAGCAAGAATTTAAAAAGTGGATGGATGGAGAAGGACGGAAAATGGTTCTTCCTGGACACCAAGGCGGATTCTTTAGGAAAGATGGCAACAGGTTGGCAGTGGGTTGATGGCTACTGTTATTATTTTGCCGGAGATTCCGGAAGAATGTATCACAATGAAAAGACACCGGACGGCTTCTTTGTACAGGAGGGCGGAAAGTGCGCCAATGAGAAGGGCGAGCCTTTGTTCGATCTTTCCAAGGGCGTACAGAGCACGAAAGAAAAGGAAGCGGTAGCGGAGCAGGCCAGAAAAGAAGGCAAGAGCCTGGAGGAAATCGTAAGTCTTGTGGCGCAGGTAAAGCCTGAGGCTACAGGAGCTGCCCAGTCCCAGGCTGCAGAGGACAATGCAGGTGCGGTGAAGTTCTCCGGCGTGGTTAAGAGTGCAGGAGGCTCCGGCGGCGGAGGTGGCGGTTCCAGCTCCGGTGGTGGTGGCGGAAGCTTTTCCGGTGGCGGGGGAAGTTCTTCAGGAGGCGGAAGTTCCTCCGGTTCAAGCAGCAGTTCCTCCGGTTCAAGCAGTAGTGCTTGGCAGATCAGCTATAACCCCTCTACCAAGAATCCCTTTGCAACAAAGGAAGAGTTGTATAGCTTCCATGAGCAAAACGAGTTGCTTAGGAAAATAGGACAGGAGGAGCGTTATAGACAGGAACAGTTAAGAAGGGAAGAAAAAGAACGCTTGGATCGGCAGATAATAGAGCAAAGAAAACAGGCTGCCAGAGAAGAAAAAGAGCGGAGAGACCGCGAAAATGCTGAGCTTTTAAGACAGCAGCAGGCTAAGAGAGATGAGGCTTTCCGAAAGACAAAGGAGAAATTCAAAAATGGCTTAGCAGAGCCTGATCGCCTTCAAGAGATTAATAGGAAGGGAGAAAGCAGATTCGCTTTATTTGCCAAGGGTGTCGATTTACATGCAGGAAGCTTCAGAAAAGATGAGAATCTGGTTATTGCAAAGAATACTTACGCCTTTGAAAGCATTCCCCATACCGCTTCTTCCGGATTTTATGATACAGCGAATGTGGCGGAAAGAGTATATGGTGCAGGAGAAGAGAACTATATTTCCAGATTAAGCTACTATGCAGCAGAGCGAGATGCTTTACGGCATGCTCTTTTACAAAGACGTGAGGATGTAGAGGAATTGAAGGGAACAAGCCCTCAAAGCGGAAGCTTTAAGGCAAAAATCTTTGGAAAACTTCATAGTCTGGATGAGCTTTATAGCGAGGCCGTTACTCCTACAGGAGCCAGTGCTTATGCCCTGTATCCAAAGATGCAGGAAGCCGGTCAAAGCCAAAGAGCCAGTGCTTCCACCCTGTCTCGTTCAGAAGCAACAGCTTCCGCTTCCAACCTGGGAAGAGAAGAAGCAAGAAACAGTACCCTTCCCCAGAACTTAAAATATGAAGCTCTCTTTAATGAGAAGAAAGTCAATCCTTCCGACTTTTCCGAGACGGTTTTGGAATATTTACAAAAGGGAGAGGTTCTGCTACTGGAGCATAGCGGCTTTAATACAAGCGGAAATCAGATTGCCGTAGTTTACGGTGCAGAGTGGGATATCTACGGAGAATTAACCGCATTATATCTTACCGAGCCGGATGATAACTTACAGGCAATGAAGCGTTATCCGGTGAAAAAGCTGAGCGGCAGTAACGAAGAAAAGCTGGTATTCATGCCGGAGAAGAACGACAAAGTACAGTCTAAACTGAAGTACTTCTATACGGTAAGTCTCTATGAAAAAGAACCGGAGAAATTATTCTTTGACGTAACAGGCTAAAGCTTTGGAGCAATAATTTTTCAAAACAAGAGAAAGAAAACATATAAAAAAGAAACGCTGAAGTAGCGCTCAGAAGTCTAGAGCACTTTTGCTTTTCGAAATATAGCCTGTAATAAGGGACAATCTGAGCCCGCGGGTTCTTGGCTTTTGTACTATAAAAGCTTAGAACCCCTGCGAGGCGAAGTTAGCGGGAGCGTGCCCCTGTTACAGGCTATATTGTTGAAAAGCGATAAATCACTACTTCAGCGTTTCTTTTATAATGGAAATTCTTTCTCTTATTCAACTCAATAATGGTCCTTGCAGGAATAAATGTATAATACATCATCTTCAATAGCATAAATCAGCCGATCTTCTTCCGTGATACGTCTGGACCATTTTCCGCTAAGCTCGTATTTTAGAGCCTCCGGCTTGCCGATTCCTGAGAAGGGGCTTCTTTCTATCGCTTCAATAAGGCGATGAATCTTTTTGATGGTACTTTTATTATTTTGGGCATACCAATAGAGGTAATCTTCCCATGCCTCATCGGACCAGGCTTTAATCATCTTCTTTTACCTCAAGCAAGTCATGGGTTTGGAATTGTTTTTTTCGAAATTGTGTATCTCCGCGTCGTATTTTTTCCATTAAATAAGAATTGGATAGAATTCGCAGGCTTTCCTGCAAGCTGTCATATTCTCTTTTAGAGAGTACGACTACGGTATCTTCCGCATCCTTTGCGGTTACAATCAGCGCATCAGCATCTTCATTTACCTGCTTCATGTATTGCTTTAAATTCTGTCTGAAATTGGAATAGGCAACAGCTTCCATAGTTTTTCTCCTTCGGATTAATTGTACAAGATATTGTACGACTAAAGCAAAAGAAAAGCAAGAGTAGCTCTTGCTTTTCTTTTCTGTATGCTTAACAAGTACTAACTGCAAAGCATGTAAATTTTCTTTTATTTCTCTTCTTCTACAGTCTCGGTAAGTTTTTTTATTTCTCTTCTTCAACAGACTCTGTAAGCTTTGCCACCTCCATGTTTTGCGGCAAAATTGCACTTAAAATTAAAGCAACAACAAAGACTACCGCTACGACATTTTCCCCGAATACGGTCTGTACGATAGAGGGGAAGATGTGCCAGATGCTGCTCTCCGTGCTGGAGGTAAATCCGATACCTACTGCCAAGGAAAGAGAAGCGATGACGATATTTCTCTGGGTAAAGCCGCAGGAAGCAATCATCTGCATTCCGGAGACTACGATGCTTCCGAACATCATGATGGTGCATCCCCCTAAAACGCTCTGGGGAAGGGAAGCAAAGAAATGTCCTACAGGGGGCAGAAGTCCTGCCAACAGCATTGCTGCTGCACCGGTGGCAATGGTGAAGCGGTTTACTACCTTGGTCATAGCGATAAGACCTACGTTCTGAGAGAAGGAGGTTACGGGAGCACATCCGAAAAGTCCGGAAATGCTGGATCCGAATCCGTCGCAAGCCAGAGAGCCGGAAATTTCCTTTTCTGTAATTTCTCTGTTTAGTCCGGAAGCCACCATGGCTGTGGTATCTCCGATGGTCTCTGCTGCGGAAACCAGGAAGATGATACAAACGGAAAGGATGGCTCCGATATTAAACTGGGGGGTAAAGGGGAAGAGTCTTGGTAAAGACACAAAGCCGTCAGAGAAAATCAGGCTTAAATCCACCTTGCCCATAAATATGGAAAGAATATATCCCACGATTAAGCCGGCCAAAACAGAAAGTTGCTTCATATAGCCCTTTACGAAAATGCTCCAGCCGATGCAGGTAAGTAAAGTTACGGTGGCAATGATTAAGTTCTCTTTGGAACCGAAGTCATCTCCGTAGCCTCCGCCGAAGGAACGTGCGCCTACGGTAAAAAGGGAGAAGCCGATGGCGGTTACAACGGTTGCGGCAACGATGGGAGTAATGATTCTCTTCCAATACTTTGCCAAAAGTCCTAAAACACCTTCAAAGCAACCGCCCACGATGACCGCACCGATGACGGTAGGGTAACCGAAGTTTGCGGCAATGGTGGACAGGATGGTCACGAAGGTAAAGCTTACACCCATTACGATAGGAAGCTTGGCACCAACCTTCCAGACCGGATACAGCTGGATAAAGGTGGCGATACCTGCGGCAAACATCGCGTTTTGTAAGAGCATGGCGATTTCCTGCTGGGTAAGGGCGGGCTGTGCGGCTCCTGCGATAATAGTAATAGGGGCCAGGTTGGATACGAACATGGCTAAGACATGCTGTAAGCCGAAGGGGATGGCCTTTCCGATGGGCACTCTTCCGTCTAGCTTGTAAATGTTCTCCATGCGTGCTACTGACTTTTCTTGACTCATTTTTCCTCCTTCATTTGTTTGAAAAAGAAAAAAGATTCCTGAAATATCACCGGGGAATAGATATTTTCAATGGTTTGTGCCTAAGGAGCTTCCTGATTTGCTCCCAAGCAGCATTTTCCGATGTCGGACTGTAGAGCTTTCTTCCTTGAAAATGTAGCTATCCCTTTTTGTGATTTTTCATAGAAATCTTTCCTGTTTTTTCAAAAAGATAAAAAATCCTATAACAAGAATCTGGACTGTATTGTAACACCCTGTAAAGTGC
>CAUSUG010000052.1:0-10604 GCA_963534765.1 uncultured Oribacterium sp. | reverse complement strand
AGGCCTTGGAAAAGCACGGAGCGGATGCAATCCGTTGGTTCTTCTATACCAACTCTGCACCATGGTTACCCAACCGTTTCCATGATCAGGCGGTAGTGGAAGGACAGAGAAAGTTCCTGTCTACACTATGGAATACCTATGCTTTCTTTGTGCTTTATGCCAACATTGATAACTTTGATCCTACAAAATATACCTTGGACAAGAAGAGTCTTACACCTATGGACAGGTGGGTATTCAGTAAGCTGAATTCTTTGATTCTTACCGTGGATACCAATCTTTCCCAGTTTAAGATTCCCGAGGCGGCGGCTGCATTGCAGGAGTTCTGTGAAGACCTTTCCAACTGGTATGTACGTCGTTCCAGAGAGCGTTTCTGGGCTAAGGGGATGGAGCAGGATAAGATTAATGCGTACCTTTGCTTATATGAAGCTTTAGTGACTTTTGTTAAGTTGGCTGCTCCGCTGGTGCCATTCATTACCGAGTCTATCTATCAGAACCTGGTATGCTCAGTAGATAAGAATGCTAAACCTTCCGTTCATCTTTGTGCCTATCCGGTAGCGGATGAAGAGTGGATTGAGCCCAAGCTGGAAGAAAGCATGGAAGAAGTATTGTCTTTGGTACGTCTGGGAAGAGCGGCAAGAGAGAAGGCTCAAGTGAAGAACAGACAGCCTCTTTCCGCCATGTATGTTTCCGGAGGACAGGCTCTTTCCAAGGACTGGGAGAATATCATTACCGATGAGTTAAATGTAAAGTCCCTGCAGTTTAAGGAGGATTTGTCCGACTTTACGGCGTACATCTTTAAGCCTCAGTTAAAGACTGTGGGACCGAAGTACGGAAAGCATTTGAATGAGATTCGCCAGTTCTTACAAGACTTGGACAGCAAGTCGGGTATGGCGGCATTGGCAGAGGGAGCTATTCGTTTTACCACAAAGGATGGCACGGAAGTTGCCTTAGCCAAGGAGGATTTGTTAATCGAATCCACAAAGAAGGACGGCTTTATTACGGAGGAAGATGCTAAGTACACCGTAGTGCTGGATACCAACCTGACGGAGGAACTGAAGGAAGAGGGCTATATCCGTGAAATCATTTCCAAGGTGCAGACCATGCGTAAGGAAGCGGGCTTTGAGGTTATGGACCAGATTACCCTCTCTGCCAAGGATAACGACTTCCTTCTGGGCTTAATGAATAAGTACAAAGAGGAGTTATGTAAGACCGTTCTTGCTACAGAGCTTCTTTGCAACTGCTGTGAAGGATATGAGAAGGAATGGGATATTAACGGCGAGAAGCTTTGCTTAGCTGTAAAGAAAAACTAAGGGCGAAAAGCTTTGCTTAGTGACAAAGGAAAGCTGAGCTTTGAAATTTTTGCTTAGATGCAAAGAAAAAATAAACGGTGAAACCATTTTCCCGCTTCGGCGGGAAAAATCACTATATATTACTAAAAGGAATTAGTAAGGGATGTATAAGGAGGAAGGATGCAAAAGTTTGACAAAGCACTGTTTAAAAAAGAAGTGGAAAACAATGCCAGAAAGCTTTTCAGACGAGAATTAACAGAGCTAAACGAGAAGGAAGCTTTTCATGCTGTAGCGGCAGCGGTACAGAATCAGATTATTGATGACTGGATTCGTACTACCAAGGCGGCTGAGGAAGAGGATTGTAAGAGAGTCTATTATCTTTCCATGGAGTTTTTAATGGGAAGAGCTTTGGGCAACAATATTTTAAACCTGACATCTCAGGAGGAAATTCGAGATGTGATTAACGAGCTTGGTTTAAACCTTTCCGCACTGGAAGAGGCGGAGCCGGACTGGGCTTTAGGAAACGGCGGTCTTGGTCGTTTAGCGGCCTGCTTCCTGGATAGCTTGGCAACCCTGGGCTACTGGGCTTGCGGATGCGGTATTCGTTATAAGTACGGCTTCTTCAAGCAGCAGATTGTAGACGGATACCAGAAGGAAGTGGCGGATGACTGGTTAAAGGACGGAAACCCCTTCGAGATTCGTCGTGCGGAGCTTGCCAAGGAAGTTCGTTTCGGCGGTTGGGTAGAGACTGTACAGGAGGAAGATGGAAGACTGCACTTTGTACATAAGGGCTATCAGGCTGTAGAGGCAATTCCCTATGATACTCCGGTGGTGGGCTACAACAACCATGTGGTAGACACTTTAAGAGTATGGGATGCCAAGGCAACTGACACCTTCCGTTTGGATGAGTTTGATAAGGGAAATTACCAGAAGGCGGTGGAGTCAGCCAATATGGCCAGAAATATCGTAGAGGTATTGTATCCCAACGATAACCACTATGCCGGTAAGGAGCTTCGTCTTCGTCAGCAGTATTTCTTCATTTCCGCATCTGTACAGACTGCGGTAGCAGACTATGCCAAGAGACATAACGGCGATGTTCGGAAGCTTTATGAGAAGGTGGCTTTCCAGTTAAATGATACCCACCCCACAGTTGCCGTGGCAGAGCTTATGCGTGTACTGATGGATGATTATCATCTGACTTGGGATGAGTCCTGGGAGATTACCTTAAAAACCTGCGCTTACACCAACCATACCATTATGGCTGAGGCTTTGGAAAAGTGGCCCATTGAGCTGTTCTCCAAGCTTCTTCCCAGAATTTATCAGATTGTGGAGGAGATTAACCGCAGATTCTGTGAAACCGTTCGGGCTAAGTATCCTGAGCAGGCGGAAGAGAAGATTGCCAAGATGGCAATTATCTATGACGGACAGGTGAAGATGGCACACCTTGCCATTATCGGCGGCCATGCGGTAAATGGTGTAGCGGCTCTTCATACGGAGATTTTAAAGAAGCAGGAATTAAGAGACTTCTACGAGATGTATCCGGAGAAATTCTCCAACAAAACAAACGGTATTACCCAGAGAAGATGGGTTTACCATGCCAATCCGGAGCTGGCAAAGTGGATTACCGCCCATATCGGAGATCAGTGGCTTACCGACCTGTCCAAGCTGGAGAAGCTGGCAGTTTATGCGGATGATAAGCAGGCTCAGGCTGAGTTTATGGCCATTAAGAGACATAACAAGGAGCGTCTTGCCAAGTATGTGCTGAAGCATAACGGCATTAAGTTAAATGTGGATTCCATCTTTGACGTAATGGTAAAGCGTTTGCACGAGTATAAGAGACAGCTGATGAATATCCTTCACGTGATGTATCTTTACAACCAGATTAAAGATCATCCGGAGATGGAATTCTATCCCCACACCTTTATCTTCGGAGCCAAGGCAGCAGCAGGCTATAAGACTGCAAAGCTGACCATTAAGCTCATCAATAACGTGGCAGAGGTCATCAACAATGATCCTTCTATCCAGGATAAGATTAAGGTAGTCTTCATTGAGGATTATAAAGTATCCAGTGCAGAGGTGATTATCCCTGCAGCAGACTTCTCCGAGCAGATTTCCACTGCTTCCAAGGAAGCTTCCGGTACCTCCAACATGAAGCTTATGGTAAACGGTGCTTTAACCATGGGAACTATGGATGGTGCTAACGTGGAAATCGTACAGGAGGTTGGGGCGGAAAATGCCTTTATCTTCGGTATGAGCAGTGACGAGGTTATTGCTTTAGAGCATAACAACGAGTACCGTCCTATGGACATTTTCAACAACGATCAGGAAATTCGCAGAGTCCTAATGCAGCTGGTAAACGGCTTCTACAGTCCTGAGGATCCGGAATTGTTCAGACCTTTGTATGATTCCCTGTTAAATACCAATGAATCCGACAGAGCGGATCGTTACTTTATCTTAAAGGATCTTCGTGCTTATATGAAGGCACAGGAAGAAGCAGTGAAGAAGTTCCAGGATGAAGAGTGGTGGGCAAGAGCGGCTATTTTAAATACAGCCCATGCCGGAAAGTTCTCCTCTGACAGAACCATTGAGGAGTACGCTAAAGATATCTGGGGATTGGATAAGATTGTTTTTAAGGACTAAAAGGATTAGCTCGGAGAAAGTCATGAAATAGGCTTCGAAGCCTTGTGCTTCAAAGAAGGAAAGTAATGACTTTGATAAGTTAGAACAGGAGAGAGGAATGGAAGTCGAATTACAACGAACTCTGTCTTTAGAAGAGGAGAGGGACTGTAAGACACTCCTCTCTCTTTGTAATTTAGAGGAAGAACATCCCTACGATACAGATTTGGATTATGATTTCTTTTATCTCATTCGCAATGAGGGAGAGAAGGAAACGGGAATTGCCGAGGGAATATTGGCACTGCTTATGGGCTATAAGCTTGGAGAACAGCAGGGAGGAAAGGATGTGCTCCTTTGTCTTGCCTTTGTTCATCCCAAGATGAGGGGGCAGGGCTTATTTACCCAATGTAAAGAAAGTCTGATGGATGATTTTCGAAACTGTGTGTTTCGATTTATGAAGAAGGGAGAAAGGGAAGAGGAATTTTCCCTTTCTTTTCCCTATCTGTATACGGAATATTTTTTGGAGAAAACCCTGGAAGATGGGATTGATTTTCCGGGAGAAAAGAGAAATTATCCTTACGGAGAAGTTTATTTTTCTCCCTATAATGAAAAAACACTTTACCTTTACGGACTTATGGTGGAAAATAGGTATAGAGGTCAGGGAAAGGGAGAGGCGATTCTTCGGGATTGCTTTGAAGAAGGAGAGAAGGGACCCTATACCAGGGTGATTCTTCAGGTAGATTCCCGAAACAGCCCGGCCATGAAGCTTTATCAGAAAATGGGATTTTTGGTGAAAGAAGCCAGTTCCTATTATCAGCTGAAAAAAAGAAAGAAAGAGGACTAGGACTTGGAAAGAATCTATAAAATCATGAGAAATGTAGGAGGATCCTCCATTGCCTTAGGCGTTGTATTGATTACTTTGGGAATTGTTACCGGGGTGCTATCCATTGTACATGGAGCCATCTTGCTAAAAAGAAAAGAGGATTTGACGTTCTAAATCTCGAAGACATAGGGGACTAAGCATTCGGGCTAAGCTCCTGTTTTCGAAGATTACTACGTTAAGTATGGTTTATGCATAGAAAAGAAATGACGAAAAATCGTTGGTTGGGGGTATTCTTTTTCTGCCTTTACCTGATTTTTCTCTTTTATGTTTTGTTTTTTTCCGAGTTAAAGGGCAGAGGCTTTATGAATCGGGCGGAATTTTCCTATAATATGGAGCCTTTTAAGGAGATTTTCCGCTTTCTTTTTTATTGGAAACAAATCGGTCTTGCCCATGCTTTGGAAAACTTACTGGGAAATATCATTGGCTTTTGCCCTTTGGGCTTCCTGCTCCCCAGCTTTTCCAAGCGTTGTAGAATGTATTGGTATAATACGGTGATGTCAGGCTATCTTTTATCCTTTGGGGTGGAAGCGATTCAGCTTATCTTCCGTGCCGGAAGCTGTGATGTGGACGATATTATCCTGAATACCTTGGGAACTGCCCTTGGGTATGTTCTGTTTCGACTTATACAAAGGGAAAGGAGGAGAAGAAAATGGAAGGAGAGAAGCGTTTTAGCTACATCCGAAAAAAATGGGCAAAGGGAAGCCTGGGAGCCATAATCAGTTCCTTTGTTTCTCTCTGCCTTTTCTTTTTCTGTATTGGGATTTCCTTTTATGAAAAAGGAAACGGGCCTTTAGTGATAGGAGCATTGGCATTATTTTCCGTGAATTTTCTTTTGATTTCCCTTCGTTTTGCCTTACCTGTGGAAAAGGGAAAATTCATTGAAAGACGTCCGGTCTATGTGGCTTTGGGCGTGGATATCGTTCTTTTGTTCTTATGGCTGGCTCTTTTACTCTTAGGCTTAAGAATGTGACTTTGCTGTCCGGCCTGCAGTATAGTGGCTTTGCTGTCCGGCCCGATATATCGTATTTTTAAATATAGACAAAGAAAAAAATTAGGAAATTCCTTTCTTTTTTGTAAGAGGAAGCAGACTGATTTTTGTTATAATGGAGGAGTCATGGGAGAAAGAAGAAATAGCGCTTTAGAACGGATTCGGGAGATTCCCTTGGAAATGAGGGAAGATTCCCCGTATAAAGAAGTATTTCGTCCCTTGGCTTTCTTTTTTTTGGAGTATTTTAAAGTCCTGGAGAAACAAGGGGTTCAGCCTTTAGAGACTGCTGTTTCGGAAGGAAATATAGACCGAAGTTCTATCCTTGGCGCATTACTGGAACGTTATCGGGAAGAGCTTAAGGATTTTCTTTATCCCGGAATAGCTAAGGAAAGAAACTCATTCGGCGATTTCTTTTCCATTTTGATCTTCCTTTCCTTCGGGATTGTTTTGGAGAAGGAGGAAGAGGCACAATCCAGAATTTTGGAGCTTTATTTACAACTTTATCTTTACAGCCAATCCGATGAAGCATTGGAGAGAAGCAGGTTCCAAGATATTTTCTATTCTCATTTTTATGATTACTGCTGGGATTTCCTGGAAGAGCGTTATGAAGAGGAGGAGAAGGATCCCTTTTTATATCGCAACAATATCCTTTTCTTCGGATGGATGCCCTATTATGGAAGCAGTCCTTTCTTTTCAAAGGACTACGTTGAAAGCCATCAAAGGGATGCTGCCATATTTTTAGGAGATCGCTTCCTGTCCCACCTTTATCAGGCTTATGAACAAGAGGAGAAGCTCTGGCATAAGCGGAGGGGGAAAAGCAGAGTCCAAATTTTAGAAGAACAGTTTAAAAAAAGAATGGATTTTCAGCCGGAAAACTATTGTATAGAGAATACTCAAGGACTTTCCTTCCACGCCCATCAGGAAAAACTTTGGAAGAGCTTTTTAGAGAAAACCAAGGATGCAAGGATAGACTTTGAGATAATGAGGGAAAGGACTTAAAGTATTTTGCTTAGTATGAAGGAAAAAAAAGGAAAGAGCAGGGGGAGGATTTTTTTACTCCTTTCTTTTTGCTTTTTTATTCTTTTTCATAGTGTGGTGGCAATGGCTGCCAGCTGGCCGACAGCAGACTTAACTGCGGAGTCCGCCATTGTGGTGGATGCGGAAACCGGGGCGGTTTTGTTTGAAAAAAACGGAGATGTGAGAGAATATCCTGCCAGTATTACCAAGGTTATGACGGCTCTTGTGGTTTTGGAGCACACATCCTTGGAGGATAAGGTGACATTTTCCCACGATGCGGTATACAATGTGGATCGGGGCTCCTCCAATGCCCAGATTGAAGAGGGAGATGTTCTGACGGTAAATGACTGTTTGCATGCCCTGTTACTTAAGTCCGCAAACGAGGCGGCGAATGCTTTGGCGGAGCATGTGGCAGGCTCACGGGAGGCCTTTGCGGAAATGATGAATGAGAAGGCCAAGGAGCTTGGTTGCACAGGCACCCATTTTCAGAATCCTTCCGGTTTGCAGGATGAAAACCATTACACCACCGCAAGGGATATGGCTTTAATCGGGATGGCCGCCTTTCAGAATAAGGAGTTTTTGGAGATTGAAAAAAATCTGAGCCACACTTTAGGGAATTTAAAGCGCCTTCCGGAGGGAAATACGATTTACATGGAGCATAAAATGATGCTCTCCAATACAAAGTTCTATGATAAACGAGTGGTAGCGGGAAAAACCGGCTATACCCAGATTGCGGGAAATACCTTGATTAGCTTGGCGGAGGATCAGGGAAGAAAGGTGGTTACGGTAGTTTTGAAGGACAAAAATCCTTCTCACTATACAGATACAAAGACTCTACTGGATTTGGCTTTTTCGGAAACGGAAAATCAAACTTTAGGGGAACATCCCGGTGCTTTAGAGGCCTTACGAAAGGAATTGGTATCCGCCGGAAAAATCACGGAGGAGAATAAGATTCATTTTCTGGATACCGTGAAGATTTCTCTTCCTAAGGGAGCAAGTCAGGACGGCTTACAATATGCTTTTAAGGATATTGAAGGCGATGCTCCGGCTTCCGCCCTGGGAAAAGTGCAAATCTTACTGGACGGAAAAGTTGTAGGAAGCGGATATGTTGGGAAAGATCAAAATATTCAGGTCATTTTAAATAATAAGGAAACCAAGAAGAAGGTAGCGGTTGCAGCGGTTACCGTCAGCGGATTTACGATTTTAGCCGGCTTCGGATTTTTCCTCTTTGGAGGAGGTGCCTTGTATGGAGCAAAAAACCTTCATGATGAACGAAAAAGAAAGAAGAAGTGGAAGGAAAGACGAAAGAAAAACCTGGAAGAGTTGCAGATTTCAGAGGAAGAATTTAAGATTCTGGTAGAGAAAAGAAAGTCAGGGAAAAAGAAGAAATAGTGCAAAAAGAGCAAAGGAGACTTTGACATATGGATGAGAAGAATCAGCAGGGCGGCACTGAAGCAAAGGAAATGGATGAGAGGAATCAGCAAAGCAAACCTGAAGCTATAGAACCGAAAGAGCAGGCTAAACAGGAGAGTTATAAAGCTACTGCGCAGCACAGGGAGTTTGAGCATTACGGGGATGCTGAGGATAGGGAAGAGGAAGAAGCTCTGGAAAGAGAACGGCAGAGACTTCGAGAGGAAAGAAGAGAGAGAAGAAAGCAAAAGGAAGCTGCCAAAAAAGCAAGCCAAAGAAGACGACTGTTTCTGCTTCTTCTTTTCCTTTGTGTAGTCTTTGTGGCACTTTTCCTTTTTTTGAGAAAAGGAAGCCCGGCTCAAAGAGGAGAGGAGAAAACAAGCAGTTCTGTAGCGGAAAGAGCTCCAATAGAAGTGTATTATGTAGAAGATAAGGGAAGTACTAAAGGCGAGGAGTTGGGGACTTATCTGGAAAATGCCGGAGAGAATAACGCATCCGTAAATCTACATACCTTGATTTATGAAGAAGGAAAAGAAGAAGACTTAAAGCAAGCATTAAAAGAGGCTAAGGCGGAGCTGTTGCTGGGAGAAGGCAGTGAAAAGCTGGAGGCATTTTTGGAAAAATACTCTGTGGAGGAAAAAATACCCTACCTGAGTCAGAGCAGCAAGAAGCTGGAGCCTGGAAATAATCATTTTGTTCTGGAAAAAAGTCTGGAGGATCAGGCGGTGGACCTGGGATTTTTCGCTTATAATGAGGCTTTCCGGAAAATGGGCATTCTCCTACAGGAAGGAGATGAGAAGAGTAAGACCTTAGCGGAACAGCTCTCGGAAAGCTTTCCCGAGTACGGAGGAACGGTAGAAATTAGGGCCTATAAGGGAGAAGAGGATTTTCAGGCGAAATTGTCGGAGCTGGAGGAAGCCGGAATAGATCTTTTGTTCCTTCCAAGTCCCGGAGAGCAGGAGAAGGCGCTTCTTTCCGAGGAAAAAGCCTATAACATCCTTTTGGGAAAAGATTGGGATCAGGAGAATTTCCCCGGGGATTTAGAACTTCCCTATCCGGTATATCTCTACGGAAGAGAGAACAAGGCATTTACACTGGCGGAAAAGGAAGAGGAAAGTTCCGATTCGTCAGGAGAAGAGGCACAGGAAAGCTCTGATTCTTCAGGAGAAGAGGCACAGTCGGGAAGCAGATATGACAGGGATTTGCTGGGAATTCTTGGCAAGTTAAGAGCAGAAGTCAAGAAGAAAAGTCTTCTGCAAACACTGAAAAGCATGAGCTATCAGGGAGAATGTGGAGAGTACCACTTCCTTCCCGGACAATGCTGTTTAAAAGGGCAGGGACAATTTTATGAATTTCAAGGTCAGGAAAAAAGAGATCTGAATCCATAAAATGAGACAGATTCTATAAAAATCTGCTTTTTTTCGAAGAAGGGAGCAATCATGAAATTTACCAAAATGGAAGGTTTAGGCAATGACTATGTTTATGTCAATGCTTTCACGGAAAAGGTGGAGAATCCGGGGGAACTGGCAAGGCGTATTGCAGACAGACATTTCGGTGTAGGAGGAGACGGGCTGATTCTGATTGAGCCTAGCGACAAGGCGGATGCCTATATGCACATGTTTAATGCAGACGGTTCAGAGGGCTCCATGTGCGGAAACGGGATTCGCTGTGTGGCAAAATACATTTACGACCACGGCATTGTGGACAAGGAAAGAAGACAGCTTCGCATAGAGACCAAATCCGGTATCAAAGACATTGAAATCTTTGTAAAAGACGGAAAAATGGAAAAGGCTACCGTGGATATGGGAGAAGTCAAGCTGGACGGAGAACTGCCGGAGAATATAGAGGTACGGGGCATGTCCCTTCAATTCGTGGGCATTGATGTAGGAAATCCCCATGCGGTATATTTCCTGGAGGACAATCCTGAGCTGTCCGTTTCTTCCGTTTCGGAATTGGACTTGGAAAAAATCGGAAAAGATTTCGAAGAGCATCCCCGTTTTCCGGATAAGGTAAATACAGAGTTTATTCAAGTGCTTTCCTCTTCGGAAATTCGCTTTAGAGTATACGAAAGAGGTTCCGGAGAGACCCTGGCCTGCGGAACAGGCGCTACTGCAGCTGTAGTGGCGGGAATTCTGATGGGAAGATTAGAAGATAAGGCTACGGTGCATCTCCTGGGAGGAGATTTGGAAATATCCTATGATAAAAAAACCGGTCACGCCTTTATGACGGGACCGGCCAGAGAAGTCTTTAACGGGGAATGGATATAGAAGTTCATGTGCTTTATGGCGTATAGGCTTAAATGAGGGCACTCTCTCGCTAACCTCGCCTTGACTGAGCAGTGGTTTATGTTAACCACTGCTCACTTTGCTTGTGCGCCTAGCGGCGCACGTTTCTAACGGGT
>CAUSUG010000051.1:0-10653 GCA_963534765.1 uncultured Oribacterium sp. | reverse complement strand
AGATTACATTGGATGATTTATGTAATTTAGCTCAAAGTATTGTCGATAGAAAATGAATTTGAAATATAGAGGTTAAAAGATGGGGATGCGAAAAAACTCAATCGAGTTTTTTCACATCCTCCTTAAGTTTGATATTTGGTTTGAAATGCAATTCTAACTCTTATGGTATATTTTTCTGCACACTATAATCATCAAAAGAATAGTAAGAGTATACACAAAAAACTCAAATACTCCTCTTAGTTTCCAAACAGAAAATACATAAGAAAGAGCAAACCCTACCACTACGACTATAATGGGATATATTATCTTAAGTATTGTAAGCATTTCTTTTTATTCTTCCATCATCTTCTTGGACTCTTCCACTACACGGTTCTGAATATCTCCGGGAGCCTGCTCGTAGCGAACGAAGTAGAAGGAAAAGCTTCCTGCTCCTCCGGTCATGGAGCGAAGGTCCGTATTATAAAGATAGAGGTTACTCATGGGAAGCTCAGCCTCAACCAGCTGCTTTCCGTCTCTAAGGGCGGTCATACCCAAAATCTTTCCTCTACGCTTATTCAGATCTCCCATAATATCTCCGGTAAAGGCATCCGGAACAGTAACATTCAGGTGTGCAATCGGCTCTAAGAGCATGGGGCTTGCCTGAAGGAAAGCATCCTTAAAAGCCATGGAAGCCGCTGTCTTAAAGGCTTGCTCGGAGGAGTCTACCGGGTGATAGGAGCCGTCCAGTAAGATGGCATTAACACCTACAACAGGATATCCTGCCAAAGGTCCCTTCTTGCAGGACTCTGCAATTCCCTTTTCAACAGCCGGGAAATAGTTCTTCGGTACAGCACCGCCGAATACCTGCTCCTTAAAGCTATAGGCCTGGTCGTAATCAAAGCTTGGAGAGAATTCCATAACAACATCTCCGTACTGTCCGTGTCCACCGGACTGCTTCTTATATTTGCCCTGAACCTTTACAGTCTTCTTAATGGTCTCACGATAAGCAAAGCGAGGTTTTTCCAGATTAATGGAAACATTGTATCTATCCTTTAATCGGGAAGCCAGAACCTCTAACTGTTGTTCTCCGATAGCATAAATTAAGCTCTGTCTGTTTTCCGGGTCAGCCTGTAATCTGATGGTTCTATCCTCGTCCATCATCTTCTGTAAAGCAGTGGAAAGCTTATCCTCATCCGCCTTTTGCTCTGCACGATAAGCCATAAAGGTAAAGGGCTCGGAAAGCTTAGGTCCATGATACAAAATAGGAGCATTACGAACGGAGATACTGTCTCCGGTTTCACTAATATTTAACTTCGCTACTGCACCGATGTCTCCACTCTTTAATTCAGGCACTTCGATAGGCGTATTTCCCCGAAGAAGATAGAGCTTTCCCACCTTTTCCATGCTTTCTTTATTTACATTGTAAATCTCGGAATTGGCCTTTAATACACCGGTACAAACCTTAAATAGACTGTATTTTCCAAGGAAAGGATCTGCAATAGTCTTCCAAATCTTTGCACTCAAGCTCTTATCGGACTGATACTTCGCTCTGAAGTGCTCTCCGGTAGAGGCATCCACACCGATGGATTCCAAGGACTCGGGAGAGGGGAAGTACTTCTCCAAAACCTGAAGCAGTACGTTAAAGCCCTGCACATTTGGCCCGGAACCCATCAGTACCGGAGCAATCTTGCAAGCTTCTACATTTTCCCGTAAAGCGGCCTGAATTTCTTCTACCGTAAACTCTTCTCCGGCAAAATACTTCTCCATCAGTTCGTCGGAGCTTTCCGCTACTGCCTCCAGTAAGGCGGAACGGGCAATGGTAAGGTGCTTCTCCACATAGTCGGGAATAGGACAAGCCTCATATTCATTTAACTTTGTAAAGCGTCTTCCGGCCATCTTTACCACGTTTACAAAGCCCACGAATTTCTCATTTTCACGGATAGGAAGCTGGAATGGTGCTACAGATTTACCGAATTGCTTTTCCAGATCCAGAACCAGCTGTCTGAAGGAAGCCTTGTCATCATCCATATTGCTGACAAAGAAAAGTCTGGGAAGAGCATTGGCCTCGCAGAGCTCCCAGGCCCGAACCGTTCCCGGCTCAATTCCCGCCTTACCGTTTACCACGATAATCGCCGCATCCGCCGCAGAAACAGCCTCTTCCACCTCGCCTACAAAGTCGAAGTATCCGGGAGTATCCAAAATATTGATCTTCAGCTCTCCGGACTCCCCCTTATACTCTAAAGGAATCACGGAAGTGGAAATGGAGAACTTCCGCTTCTTTTCTTCTTTATCAAAGTCAGACAGAGTGTTTCCGTCATCAACACTGCCCATTCTATTAATTCCAGAAGTTACATAAGCTAATGCTTCTGCAATGGTGGTTTTTCCGGCACCTCCATGACCTAAAAGAACTACGTTACGAATACTGCCGGTTTCATAAACTTTCATAGATCCTTCCTCCTATTTCTAACAATGCAGTCTATTGCATGTCACAAGATATATAGTTGTATTGTATATGAAAAAAGGCAATATGACAAGAAAATCCGTTGTTTTGTATTATAAGTCAAAGAGGGACATCTGATTGGATAGGGGAATGTCACCTAGAAGCCCCAATTCATGGAATTTGTCTGCAAAGGCCTTGGGACAGTGGGTTCTTTGAATAAAATCATCCTTGGAGAGGTATTTTCCGTATTTTGCTCCCTCTTCCAATCCCTGGGCCACCGCCTCTCCCAAACCGGCAATACAACTGAAGGAAGGCATAATCTCTCCCTTTTCCGTAATTTGGAAGTCCTTGGCCTTAGCTTGGTAAATGTCTAAAGGAGCAAATTGAATTCCTCTGGCATACATTTCCTCGCAAATCTTCATATCCCGAAGACAGAGTTGATCTGTTGCGGAAAGCTTTTCTCTGGAAGAATACTCCTTGATATGAAAACGGAGCTTCTCCACACCGAAGCACATCTTGTCAAAGTCAAAACCGTCCGCCCGGACCGTATAATAGGCGGTATAGTATTCCTTAGGATAGAAAACCTTACAATAGGCTACACGGTAAGCCATCATAACATAGGCCGCCGCATGGGCCTTAGGGAACATATACTTGATTTTTTTACAGGCATCAATGTACCACTGGGGCACTCCATGCTCCAGCATATGCTCACACCACTCGTCCTTTAAGGGCTTATGCTTTCTGGTGGCCTCCATAATATTAAAGCTTTCCCCCGGCTCCAAGCCCATGTGCATCAAATACACCATGATATCGTCACGACAGCAAATAGCTTCACGAAGGGTGGTTACCCCGCTTAGGATAAGATCCTGGGCATTGTTCAGATAGACATCCGTTCCGTGGGAAAGTCCGGAAATACGAATCAGGTCGGAAAGGTATTTCGGCTTGGTGTCCTGTACCATTTGCATAGCAAACTGGGTACCAAACTCCGGAATCCCCAGGCAGCCCAATTCCACCCCCTGAATATCTGCCGGGGAAATGCCTAAAGCTTCCGTGGATTGGAACAAGGACATCACCTCCGGAGAATCCAAGGGAATATCCTTTACCGGATCCAAGCCCGTTAAATCCTGTAGCTTTCGAATCATGGTGGGGTCATCATGTCCCAGAATATCCAGCTTCAAAAGGTTATGGTCAATCTTATGGTAGTCAAAATGGGTGGTAATAATGGGGCTTTCCGTATCATTGGCAGGATGCTGTACCGGTGTAAAGGTATTGATATCCTCTCCGTGGGGAAGCACCACAATACCGCCGGGATGCTGTCCGGTGGTTCTTCTGATTCCGGTAATTCCCGCTACCAGACGATTCAGCTCCGCAGTTCTCTTCTTTTCTCCCCGCTCTTCATAAAATTTCTTAATCATACCATAGGCGGTTTTTTCAGCCAGAGTACCGATAGTTCCCGCCTTGTAGGTATTTTCCTCTCCAAAAATGGCTCCGGTATAGGCATGGGCTCTGGCCTGATACTCTCCGGAGAAGTTTAAGTCAATATCCGGCTCCTTATCTCCGTCAAAGCCCAGGAAGGTTTCAAAGGGAATATCAAAGCCCAGACGATTTAACACCGTACCGCAGTGGGGACAGGTTTTACTGGGCATATCGTATCCTGCCATACCGGAATAGGACTTTACCTCCTCCGAGTCAAAGTCCGTGTAATAGCATTTAGGGCAGACATAATGAGGCGGCAAAGGATTTACCTCGGTAATATGAGCCATGGTAGCGGCAAAGGAGGAACCTACGGAACCTCTGGAGCCTACCAGATAGCCGTCCTCATTGGACTTATCCACCAGCTTTTGGGCAATAATATACATCACGGAATAACCGTTGGAGATAATGGAATTTAATTCCGTCTCCAAACGGTTCTCTACCATTTCCGGAAGCTTGGGTCCATAGATTTTATGGGCAGTCTCATAACAAATCTGTCTTAGGGTTTCGTCTGAATGTTCAATAATCGGAGGACATTTGTCGGGACGAACAGGCTTTATCGGCTCACACATTTTCATGATCTTCAAGGGATTGTCAATGACCACCTGCTTTTGGGTATTACTGTCCAGATAGGAAAATTCCTCCAGCATCTCTGTAGTACTCCGGAAAAAGAGTCTTGCCTCTCCCTCCTCATCTGTCATTCCCTTAGTAGCCAAAACGATTCTCCGAAGAACATCATTTTCCTCATCCGCATAATGAGCATCGCAGGTTGCACAAACCGGCTTTTTCAGCTGCTCTCCCAAGGCAATAATCTTTTTATTGTAAGCAATCAAATCCTCTTCCGTTTCTGCGGAAAAACGGTCTGATTCCAGCATATAGGCATTGTTTCCCAAGGGCTGAATTTCCAGATAATCATAAAAGGAAGCTATTTCCAAAAGCTGCTGGTCATCCGCCCCTCGCACCATGGCCTGAAAAAGCTCTCCGCTGGAACAGGCGGAGCCGATAATCAGTCCTTCCCGATATTTTTTCAGTAAAGACTTGGGAATTCTCGGCTTCATTCGGAAATACTGCAAATGGGACAGAGAAACCAGACGATAGAGGTTGATTCTTCCAATATCATTTTTTGCCAGCAGGATAATATGGTAGCTGGGGAGCTTTCGCACCTTCCCCACCTGATCCACCTCCAGACTGTCGATTTCCTCTAAGGAGCTTACCCCTCTTTGCTCTAAAATCTCCAGTTCCTTTAGGTAGATTCTTGCGGTAGCCTCCGCATCATCCACCGCCCTATGGTGATGCAAAAGCTCAATCTTTAATTCCTTAGCCACCGTGTCTAACTTAAAACGATTTAACCTGGGTAAAAGCAGGCGGGATAAGGCCACCGTATCGATAACCGGTGCTGAAAAAGGAATGTTTAAGGCCTTCGCTTTGGTGCTGACAAAGTGATAGTCAAAGTCCGCATTATGAGCCACCAAAATCGCATCCTTGGCAAAGTCCAGAAATTGTGGAAGCACCTCTTCGATTCCCTTGGCATCCATTACCATGGAGTCATCTATAGAGGTTAACTGGGTAATTCGAAAGGGAATCGGCACTCCCGGATTTACAAAAACATCCATCCGGTCAATGATTTTTCCGTTTTCAATCTTCACCGCACCGATTTCAATAATATGATTGACTCTCGGATCAAAACCGGTGGTCTCCAGATCAAAGACCACGGTGGTACTGCTTAAAGCTCTCTTGCAAACATTTTTTACAATGGAATCCAGGTCATTTACCAGATAGCCTTCCATACCGTAAATCAGCTGTAAATCCTTCTGTCTTCCAATTTTCTTCAAATAAGCCATAGCATCCGGAAAGGCCTGTACTACGCCATGATCCGTAATAGCCATTGCAGGCATGCCAAAATCCAGGGCTCTGTCGATATATTTTTCAATATCCGAAACCCCGTCCATATCCGACATCTTGGTATGTAAATGCAGTTCTACCCGCTTTTCTTTTTCTAAATCTTCCCTCTTTTTCCGGGTAAAGGAAGATTTCTTAATCCCCTGCACATGGGCCAGCTCCATCTCCTGGTCATAGCTGTCATACTCCATAGTTCCCTTGATACAAATGGCATTATCCTTTTTAAGAAAGGCTCTGGCCTCCTCCAGATTCTCTTCCTCCACAAAAATCTTAGAGGCCAAAGAATCCGTATCATCTGTAAAGGAGAAGCTGAAAATGGTTTTTCCGGAACGGGTGGTCCGTTCATCCACCTGAATAATCAGGCCTTCCACCGTTACCAAACCGCCATCCTCCGGAATGTCCTTAAGAGGAATGGGGCTATCGGAGAAGTCCCTTCCATAGTACACATCACTATGGTCGGAACGCTTAAACTGGAACTTTCCTTTATTAAAGCCCTTTTTCTCAAAGCCCTTCTTCTCAAAGGCTTTTTCCCCTGTACCTTTCTTCGAGTCTAAAGAAGATTCTTCAGTAGTGTTTTTTGCCAAACCGGTATGAGTATTGCCCCCATTCTGCTCAGACTCGGAGGTTTGCACTTTTCCGGAAAAATCCGCTGAAGCGCTGTTTCCATCAGAAAGTGCTGTATGCTCTTGGCTTAGAGAAGCTGCTTCCCCGGCATGTATTACCATATCTCCTGTTTCCGGATGGCCCACACTTCCCTCTGCACCCGCATAAGCATGGGACAGTCCCTCCGCCGAATATCCCGGATTTTCGGAAGAAGCATACAGAGCGGCGTTAGCCCTATCCTCTTCCTCCTCAGCCTTTTTCTTTGCAGGCACAAACCGGATGGTAAAATGGATAGGAACGCCGCAACGCTCTTCAAAAATCTTTTGAATAACTCGAATACACTCCTTTTCTTCCTTTCGAAAAAGAATTTGTTCCTCTAAAATAAGAGAGAGACGATCGTCCTCTCTCCATTCCATTTCCCCCTGCTTCATCATCTGATACAGGAGAATGTTTCTTTCCTTTAATTCCTCCAAAAGGGATTTTTCATAGAATTCATAAAGCACTTTTGCCGTATATTGGCTGGATAGGTGGAAGCTTTCCCGAATACAAATCGCAATTTTTTTCCCGATAAAAAGCTGCTTATAGATAGCCTCTTCCATTTCCCGAATATCACTTCTCTCCAGTAAATGGTCGCTATGCAAATAAATACTCAGCTTCGATCTGTCTTTTTTCAAAGTGATTCTGCTTATGGTGGTATTCAAAAACATTCCCCTTAAATGCTCCGATACCGTTAATTCCTGAAATACTTGAAAAAACTGCTTCATGCCTATCCTTTCTGTTTATTTAATCAGGGTATTTTTCGATTTCCTCTTTAAGGGCGGAGAGCAAATCCTTCTCCTCCACCTTGCGAATCACTTCACCGTGTTTCATCAAAAGTCCCACACCCTTACCCCCGGCAATAGCCAGGTCCGCTTCCTTAGCCTCTCCCGGGCCGTTTACCACACAGCCCATTACAGCAAGCTTTAAGGACTTCTCCGGATAAGACTGGACCAGCTTTTCCACAGCATTGGCCAGAGAAATCAGGTCAATGTCGGTTCTCCCGCAGGTAGGACAGGAAACCACATGGATACCTCCCTTTTTCAGTCCCAGGGTTTCCAAAATCAATCGACCGGTTTTTATTTCCTCCACAGGATCCGCAGAAAGACTTACGCGAATCGTATCCCCGATTCCTTCACCCAAAATCATTGCCAGCCCCATGGCGGATTTGATATTTCCGGACCAAACCGTTCCGGACTCGGTGATGCCCACATGTAAAGGATAGGGGCAGGATTCTGCCACTATTTTATGAGCTTCCACCGCCATCAAAACATCGGAAGACTTCATAGAAAGCACCAAATTTTGATAGCCCATTTCCTCTACCAAACGCAAATTCGCCAAGGCTGACTCCGCAAGTCCCTGGGCCGTTACTCTTCCCTGATATTTTTCCAAAACTTCTTTTTCCAAGGAGCCGGAGTTCACCCCGATTCGAATGGGGATCTTTCTTTCCTTGGCGCAGTCCACCACAGCCTGAAGTCTTTCCCGGGAGCCGATATTCCCCGGATTAATACGAATCTTATCCGCACCGTTTTCCATGGCAAGAATTGCCATACGGTAGTCGAAATGAATATCCGCAACCACCGGAATCGGAGAAGCCGCCTTAATTTCCTTTAAAGCAAATGCCGCTTCCTTTGTAGGTACAGTAAGTCTGATGAGTTCGCACCCTGCCTCTGCCAGCCTTTGAACTTGCGCTATACTTCCCTTGATATCCTCCGTCTTGGTATTACACATGGACTGTAAAACCACCGGATTTCCACCGCCGATTTTGAGTTTTCCTACCTCTACTACCCTTGTATCTTCTCTTTTGAACATAGTATTCCTTTATACAAAAATTAAGAGCTAAAATATTTCGAATAGGCTCCGGTCAACAAATTAAACACATCATTTCCGACAATCAATACCATAAGGGCTAGTAGAAAAACCATCCCTGCGGTATTGATTCGCTCCTCCCACTTGGGATTAAGCCTCTTTCTTGCCAGCATTTCCAAAAGAATGAACAGCAGTCGTCCTCCATCCAAGGCGGGAATAGGCAAAAGATTCATTACCGCCAAATTTACGCTTAACATCATACTTAAGTTTAGTAAAACCAGTAGCATTACGAAAAATCCGTATTGACTGGAGCTGGAAACACTTTCTCCGATAACCGCAACCGTACCCACCGGACCCATAACTTCCTGTCTGCTTACCTTTCCCTTACTAATCAATGCCAGACTGTCAATCACCACTCTGGCATTAAAGGCCAGTTCATAAAAGCTGTACTCTATAGTCTTTAAAGGGTTTTGAAACTTCACTCGCTCAGAGGAAAGAGCCACGCCCATACGATAAAGTCCTGTGGAAGGATCCTTATAGGCAGGGAACTGAAAACTAAGCTTTTCCCCATCTCGAAGAACCGTAAGACTGACTTCTCCTTCTTGCACCTCCTCCTTATGAAGCTCCATATACATGGCAAGCTCGGAGTAGCTATGAACAGTTCTTCCTTTGGCATTTCCGATTTTAATGAAGCGAATCTCATCTCCCTCCTGTAAACCGCTTTCCATGGCAGGAGTAGATACATTGGAGGCGGCAATTTTCGGAAGCTGTACCCCAATTGTTCCGGTAAGGAAAAGGGCAATCAAAAAGCCTAAAAGGAAGTTGTTGAAAACGCCGGCAATACAGATAATAAAACGCTGCCAAGCCGGCTTTCCTTCAAAGCTCTTCGTCTTTAATTCTTCTTCGCTATAAATTACTCCATCAAAATCATAGACATTTTCCGCATTATCCTCCTGCTTTGGAGCCAGAAAATCACCGGAGCCTGCCGCATCCTCTCCCAGCATGGCACAGCTTCCGCCCAAGGGAAGTAACTTTAAGCTGTATCGGGTATTTTTATATAAAAAGGATAGGAGTCTGGGTCCCATCCCAATAGAAAACTCATTTACCCCTACATGAAAAAACTTAGCCGCAAGAAAATGCCCCAGTTCATGAAAAAAAACTAAAAATGACAGGGCAAGTATGGCCAAAACTATACTCAATTCTTATCCTCCTTATGTAATCTTCTTACTTCTTCTCTAGCCCACTGTTCCGTTTCGAAAATTTCCTCTACAGAAGGAAATTCTATCCAAGTTTTTTCGTGTTCCTTCATACAATGGGCAATGCTTCTTGGAATCTCCATGAAACGAATTTTATCCTCTAAGAACAAGCGAACCGATTCTTCGTTAGCTGCATTATATACTGTAGGCATACTGCCTCCTTTGGCACCGGCCTCCATTCCCAAAGCAAGCCCCGGAAAATCCTCCAAGGAAGGGGGATAGAAATGCAGGGAAAAAGCCTTGGAAAAGTCTATCCTTTGCTCCCTATAGCACTCCCTTTCCTCTTGGAAGAGGGCATAGGCAATGGGCAGACGCATATCCGGTACCCCCATCTGTCCCTTTACTGCGCCATCCTGAAAGACCACCGCAGAATGTAAAATGCTTTCCCGCTGAATCACTACCTGAATCTTCTCCATGGGAATATTAAAGAGCCAGTGGGCTTCCATCATTTCCAAACCCTTATTCACCATGGTAGCGGAATCAATGGTGATTTTTTGTCCCATGGACCAGTTAGGGTGCTTTAAGGCATCCGCCTTGGTTTTCCCTTCCATCTCTTCCTTTTTTAGTCCGAAAAAAGGACCGCCGGATGCGGTTAACAAGAGGGATTCCACAGATTTTTCTTCTTCCCCCCGAAGGCATTGCCAGATGGCGGAATGCTCCGAGTCAATGGGAAAGAGCTTCGCCCGGTATTCCGAAAGCATAGGCATAATCAAATGCCCTGCACAAACCAGCGTTTCTTTATTTGCTAAAGCAATCTTTTTCCCTGCTTTGATCGCGGAAATTGTGGGGAGAATCCCAATCATTCCCACTAAAGCGATCACTACCATATCCGCCTCCGGAAGTGTGGCCAGCTCTATCAAGCCCTCCATTCCGGAAGACACCGGCATATCCAAATCGGCGGAAAGCTTTTCTGCCAAAGCTTCTTCATATACACAAAGCCTGGGAACCTGCCATTCTCCAGCCTGCTCCTTCAAAAGCTCTATTTTGGATTTCACCGAAAGTCCAATCACCTTATGCTCTGGATGATCCTTTAAAAGGGATAGGCACTGAGTTCCGATAGACCCGCTGCTCCCTAAAATTACGATATTCATGCTTTACCTTCCCAAAAATTATACTGAAGACTTACTTTATTAAAGTATATCAAGGATAAGTCTTACA
>CAUSUG010000050.1:0-10694 GCA_963534765.1 uncultured Oribacterium sp. | reverse complement strand
ATTGCCAAGAGCTATTATGCGGATATTTTAAAGGTAAGCCCTAAGAAAATCTTCTCTGTCAGCATCATGCCTTGTCTTGCGAAAAAAGCGGAATGCTCCTATCCCAATATGACGGACAGCGAAGGCAATTTTGATGTAGATGTAGCTTTAACCACAAGAGAGGTGAATCGCTTGATTCGGGCTATGCATATTTCACCAAAGAAGATGAAGGATGTAGAGCTGGATATGCCTTTAGGACTGGGATCCGGTGCAGGTAATATTTTCGGTGCAACCGGCGGTGTTATGGAGGCGGCTTTACGTTCCGCATATTATCTGGCAACAGGAGAAAATCCGAATCCGGATGCTTTCAAGGACGTAAGGGGAATGGATGGCTGGAAGGAATCCACCTTTGATATTGCCGGCAATAAGCTAAAGATTGCCGTAGTTAACGGATTGGCTAATGCAGATCGCCTTTTAACAGCTCTAAAGAAGGGACAGGTGCATTATGACTTTGTAGAAGTCATGGCTTGCCCGGGAGGTTGTGTAGGCGGTGGTGGCCAGCCGATTCATGATCAGAAGGAAATGGCTGCCCATCGTGCACCGGTTCTCTATAAGCAGGATCGGGAAGGAACCCTTCGTTTCTGTCATGAGAATCCTTCTATCAAGTTGGTTTACCAGGATTATCTGGAGAAACCCCTATCTGAAAGAGCGGAAGAGCTTCTGCATACCAGTCAAAAGGGCTGGCTTATGCCGGGAGAAAGTGAATAAGATATTTTTCTACCATAGAGTTTTTTATCCTATACTGAGAAGGGACTGTAAAAATCAAAATAGTTTTCTCTTATATTTTGGTTTTTGCAGTCCCTTCTCTTTTTTGTCGGTAAGAAGAGTTCATTTTTATTCATCTATGTGAATAAAAATGAACTCTTTATTCAATATTAAAGACATAAAATAAAGTCTTTGTCTGGTTATGTCCTTTGTTTAATGTGGAAAAATTCTTAGATAAAAAGAAAGATTCCAAGAATTGTCTAAAAAAAATGCAATCCAATGCCAAAATTTCATTTTATTGTGTCTTGAAAGTCCGGAGCATATCGTGTATATTTCTCTGTAAATTCATTAAAGAAGGAGGGCACTATGCCAAAGTATATTTTGAAAAGGGCGATTATGTCTTTAATTACAGCCTTTTTGGTAGCAACATTAACATTTTTTGTTATGAATATGGTTCCGGGAGGGCCGTTCTTGTCCGAGAAGGCAGTAACGCCTCAGGCCCAGGCTGCTATGGAGGCGAAATATGGTTTGGATAAGCCCTTATTTCAGCAATACACCACCTATATGACCGGCATTTTAAAGGGAGACTTCGGTTTATCCATTAAGAAGAGGGGAAGAACGGTGTCCCAGATTATCGGGACAAAGTTTCCGGTTTCCGCAAAGGTGGGAGGACTTGCACTAATCCTTGCAGTTTGCACCGGAATTCCTTTAGGGGCCGTAGCTGCATTTAACAGAGGAAAGTTTATTGATAACCTTTTGGTGGTTTTATCCACTGCGGGAATAGCCATTCCTTCCTTTCTGTCCTCTACGATTTTAATTTATATCTTCACCACGAAGTTAAAATGGTTGCCTTCTCTTGGCTTAAAGGATGCCCAAAGCTACATTATGCCGGTGGTGGCCTTGGCTTTATATCCCACCTTCTATATGGCACGATTGATGCGTTCTTCCATGCTGGATGTTATGGGGCAGGATTATATGAGAACTGCAAAGGCCAAGGGGGTTACAACTTTTAAAGCAATTTTCAAGCATGCCTTACGAAATGCAATCTTACCGGTAATTACTTATCTTGGACCCTTGCTTGCCGCTTTAATGACCGGTTCTTTCATCATTGAAAAGATTTTCAATATTCCGGGACTTGGTTCGGAGTTCGTAAGCTCTATTACCAGCCGAGATTACCCCATGATTATGGGAACCACCATTTTCCTGGCAGTATTTATTATTATCATGAACCTTTTCGTGGATATTGCTTACGCGATTGTGGATCCGAGAATTAAATTAAAGTAAGGAGAATAAAATGGAAGAAATAAAGAATAATCCCTTGAGCCTTCAGTGGAGCTTGGAAGATTTTACTCCCGCTTCTGTGGAGGATAAGGAGTCTCTGGTCTTTATGAGAGAATCCGTAAGCTTCTGGAAGGACGGCTTGCATCGTTTCCGGAAAAATAAAATTGCCATGAGTGCCCTGTTTATTGTTTTTTTGATTACTATTTGCTGCTTTCTGGTCCCCAGCTTTTATCCCTATAAGTATGAACAGCAGATGAAGGGCTCGGAACGTTTGGCTCCCATGCAGTACTCAAAGACGGAGCAGAAGCAAATTGATGCAGGGGAAAAGGTTTTTCCGCATCTTTTGGGAACGGATCAAAATGGTCGTGACTATATGATTCGTGTACTGGTAGGAGGAAGAGTCTCCATGACGGTAGGTCTTGTGGCTTCCGTTTTGATCCTGGTCATTGGCTCCATATTTGGGGCAATCGCCGGATACTTCGGCGGATTAGTGGATATGATCATGATGCGAATCGTGGATATTATCTACACGGTTCCCGATGTACTGATTATTATCCTTTTGGCTCAGACCTTGAAGTTCCCTCTGGAAGCATTGGCCAGCAAACCGGGCTTTGCCTGGATGCAAAAGCTTGGCTCCAATATGATTTCCATGTTTATCGTATTTGCTTTGCTTTACTGGGTGGGAATGGCCAGAATCGTCCGTTCTCAGATTATGGTTTTAAAGCAGAGTGAGTATGTTACCGCGGCAAAGGCTTTGGGTGCAGGATCCGGTCGTATTATCTTTAAGCATTTGATTGTTAACTGTATCGGTACCCTGATTGTAACCACTACCTTACAGATTCCCAGTTCCATTTTTACCGAGTCCTTCCTTTCCTTTTTAGGACTGGGTGTACAGGCACCGATGCCATCTTTGGGATCTTTGGCCAGTGCCGCTTTAAACGGATTCCAAACCTATCCGGAAAAACTTTTTGCCCCGGCTTTCTTGATTTTTATTATCATTTTAAGCTTTAACCTTTTGGGAGATGGCCTGCGTGATGCCTTTGACCCGAAATTGAAACAGCAGTAAGGAGGAAAATATGTCCGGTCAATATCTTGTGGATATTCAAGAAGAGCGTTTATCCTTCTTTACTCCGGCGGGAGAGGTAAAGGCTTTAAATAACGTTACCCTGCAAATGCGCGAGGGAGAAGTTTTAGGAATTGTTGGAGAATCCGGTTCGGGAAAATCCGTTACCGCCTACTCCATTATGGGACTTACCGCCCAGAATGGTAAGATTGTGGGAGGCTCGGTAGAGTTTAATGGTCATAAAATCCATGAAATGAGTGAAAAGGAGCTTCGGAAGATTCGAGGAAATGAGGTCAGCATTATTTTCCAGGATCCCATGACCTCTTTGAACCCGGTATGGACTGTTGGAAATCAGATAGCGGAAGCGGTTTCCCTTCATACGGATAAAAAGGGAAGAGCGGCTATGGAGAGAGCCAAGGAGCTTTTGGAATTGGTTGGCATTAATGAGCCGGAGAAGCGATTAAAGCAGTATCCCCATGAGCTTTCAGGAGGTATGCGGCAAAGAGTGATGATCGCCATCGCCTTAGCCTGTGAGCCTAAGCTTTTAATTGCGGATGAGCCTACTACGGCCTTGGACGTAACCATCCAGGCACAGATTTTAGAGCTGATGCAGGAATTAAAAAGAAAATTAGGTATGGGCATCATTATGATTACCCATGACCTGGGTGTGGTTGCCTCCATGTGCGACTATATTGCGGTTATGTATGCCGGAGAAATCGTGGAATACGGAACAACGGATGATATTTTCTATAATCCAAAGCATGAATACACCAAGGGACTGCTGCGTTCCATTCCCAAGTTCCATGAGCATGATTATTCCAAACTGGTACCTATCGAAGGACAGCCGGTGGATCTTCTGAATCCCCCAAAGGGTTGCGGCTTTGCGCCAAGATGCAGTAACTGTATGAAGCTTTGTCTTACCCATAAGCCGGAGAAGAATCAGTATGAGGGTGTGCATTATGCCAGATGCTTTATGCAACAGAAGGAAGACTTTTTGAAGGAAAGGGGGGAAGCGTAAATGCCGGAGCGTTTATTAGAGGTAAGTCACTTAAAGCAGTATTTTCCTGTGGCAGGAAGCAATAAGGTGGTTAAGGCTGTGGATGATGTTTCCTTCTTTATCAATAAGGGAGAAACTTTTGGTCTGGTAGGAGAGTCCGGCTGCGGCAAAACTACAACAGGCCGTTCTATCCTTCGTTTAACAGAGCCTACCGCCGGAAGTATCACTTATGGCGGAGAAGTCATCTTTGATGCGGAAAAGAAAATCAAGAAGAATATGCTTCCCTACAGAAGGAAGATGCAGATTGTTTTCCAAGACCCTTACGCATCTTTGGATCCCAGAATGACTGTAGAGGATATTGTTGGAGAAGCTATTGATATTCACAAGCTTTGTGCTTCCAAGGCGGAGAGAAGAGAGAAGATTTTATCTTTATTGTCAAAGGTAGGACTGAATTCGGAGCATGCCAACCGTTATCCCCATGAGTTCTCAGGAGGACAGCGGCAAAGAATCGGGATTGCAAGAGCTTTAGCAGTGGATCCTGAATTTATCGTTTGTGATGAGCCGGTTTCTGCTTTGGACGTGTCCATCCAGGCTCAGGTGGTGAATATGTTTGAGGATTTGCAAGAGGAGCTGGGATTGACCTATCTCTTCATTGCCCATGATTTATCTATCGTAAATCATATTTCCTCCAGAATCGGGGTAATGTATCTGGGGCATTTGGTGGAGCTTGCGGATAGTGATACCATCACCTTCCATTCTCTTCATCCCTATACCAAATCCTTGATTTCTGCGGTTCCCATTGCAGATCCTAAGGTGGCAAGAGCATCCCATAGAATTATCTTATCCGGAGATGTCCCCTCTCCGGTAAATCCGCCATCAGGTTGTCCCTTCCGCACCCGTTGTCCCTATGCAGACGGTTTATGTGCGGAGAAGAAGCCGGAATTTAAAGAGGTGGAAAGCGGACATTTTGCAGCCTGTCATCATTTAGACAGGGTGAATTAAGAGATAAAGCCATACTGTCATAATAGGAATAGCAGTAAGATGGGGTGTTTAATCCTGTTGCAATACATGAGGCTTAGGAGTGATTCAAAAGCTTATGAGCAACGAATAGGCTCCTTCCTATAGAAGCACCATGACCATTATTTTAGAAGGGAGAAATTTATGAGAAAAGCAAAGTACCTACTTCCCATTGCGGCCTTGAGTTTGGCCTTTTTGGTATCCTGTGGTGGAGCCGATAAGAGCAAACAGGAATCTGCAAAGGGAGAGAGCGGCAGTCAGGCTGCTGAGGCTTCTGATGCTTCCGCAGGTGGAGAACTTAATGTTCAGGTTGGTTCCTCTCCGGAAACCATGGATCCTGCTTTAAACTCTGCATCTGATGGAGCCACCTATATTCTGCATGCCTTTACCGGATTACTCAGCATTGACAAGAATTCCGATGTTGTGCCCGGACTTGCGGAAAAATGGGAACATTCCGATGACGGACTTACTTGGACTTTTCATCTTCGTCCCGACTTAAAGTGGTCTGACGGAACGGATTTAACGGCAGAGGACTTCGTATATAGCTGGAAGCGCCTGGCAGATCCCGCCTTGGCAGCTCCCTACGGCTATGATTTACTAAGTGTGGTGGCAGGTTATGAAGAGGCTTCCAACGGGAATCTGGATGCTTTACAGGTTTCCGCTCCGGACAAGGATACCTTTGTGGTAAAGCTAAGTAGCCCATGCACCTTCTTTGACCAGATTGCAGCATTTGTTTCTACAGCTCCCGTACAGAAAAAGACGGTAGAAGAAAATGGAGATGCCTGGGCAACAAAGCCGGAAACTTATGTCAGCAGTGGACCTTATCGCATGACGGAATATGTGGATGGGGATAGAATCGTTTATGAAAAGAATCCATATTATTATGACAAGGATAATATAACCTTTGATAAGATTGTTTGGCATCTGATTGAAGATGGAAACTCTGTTTATACCGCTTACAATCAGGGAGAATTGGATTTGGCAAAAACCCTTCCTTCCGAGGAAATTCCAAGCCTTAAGGGAAATGAGGAATTTCACTTGGATCCGATGATGGGTACCTATTATATCAGCTTTAATACCCAGAAGGCTCCCTTTAACGATCCTAAGGTAAGAGAGGCTCTTTCCTTAGCGGTGGATAGAGATTATGTGGCCAATACCATTATGCAGGGAACCTATACTCCTGCAAACAATCTGGTTGGTCCCGGAATAAGTGATGCAGCGGAGAATTCCTCCTTTGAAGAGGTGACCAAAGAAAAGTACGGTAATTTCTTTGATAACAGTAAATACGAAGAGAATCTTGCAAAAGCCAAGGAATTACTGGCTGAAGCGGGATATCCCAACGGACAGGGATTCCCGACATTTTCCTACCTGACCAATGATGCCAGCTACCATAAGCCTGTAGCAGAGTACCTGCAAAATGCTTGGGGACAGTTGGGACTGACCATGAACATCGATATCCAGGAGTGGAAGACTGTAACCGCAAATCGCCGTTCCGGAAACTATGATGTGGCAAGAAACGGTTGGGTAATGGATTACAACGATCCTTCCAATATGATTAACCTCTTTGAAACCGGAAACGGTAATAATGACGGTAAGTACAGCAATCCGGATTTTGATGCTTTGGTGGACAAGGCGAGAAAGACTGCAAATGTAGAGGAGCACTATGATTATCTGCATCAGGCGGAGCAGGTTCTGTTAAAGGACTATGGCGCTTGTCCTGTGGCTTACTACACGGAGTTTTATCTGGAGAAGCCGAACTTAAGCAATGTTTGGCATACCCCAACGGGATATTTCCTGTTTATGTATGGTAAAAAAGCTTAAAAGAAATTTAAAAAGTATATAAAAGAAAAACGGTCGAGCATTGTCCTGACCGTTTTTCTATGGTAGAATCTCAAGGGTTTTTAACTTAACGATTGTTTCGAGTTTTTCGAAACGCTTCGTTTCATTGAAGAGGAGGAGTAATGAAGAAAAAAATTTTTCTGGGACTTTCCATGGCTGTTGCTGTATCCTTGGCGGCTTGCGGAGGACAAAAATCAGCAGACAACGGAAAGCAGGGAAGTGATGCAACAAAGGCGGAGGGAGCAGAGGCTTCCGATAATTCCGTATTAAACGTGGAAATCGGACCACCCCAAGAGACAATTGATCCTGCATTAAACAACGCCAGAGAAGCGGCAAACATGATTAACCACACCTTTGAAGGACTTTTACGCTATGATAAGGACGGAAGCATCGTTCCCGCTCAGGCGGAAAGCTATGAGAAGAGTGATGACGGATTAACTTATACCTTCCATTTACGGGATGGCTTAAAGTGGTCTGACGGTACTGATTTAACCGCTAAGGATTTTCTTTATTCTTGGAAGAGAGTAGCCGATCCTGCCACTGCAGCGCCCTATGCGGAAGAGCTTTTGGGCATGGTGAAGGGCTATAAGGAGGCCTCTGCAGGCAATCTGGATGCTTTGGGAATAGAAGCACCGGATGATAAGACCTTTGTTATCCATCTTGCCTATCCCTGTAGCTATTTCGAGCAAATCTGTGCTTTTGCGGTAATGGTTCCGGTACAGGAGGCTACCATTGAAGCAAACGGAGACGCTTGGACCAATACTGCCGAGACTTACGTTTCCAACGGTCCATACTATGTATCCGCCTATACCCAGGATGAGCAGTATGTTTTGACCAAGAACCCGAATTACTGGGATAAGGATAACGTTACCTTTGAAACCATTAACTGGCTTTTGGTAAAGGACTCCAATGCAGCTTATACCGCTTACAATCAGGGAGACTTGGATTTCTCCAGAGATTTCCCGAAGGAGGAGTTAGAGAGTGTTCAAAAGACAGCGGATTATCATATTGATCCCCTGCGCGGAACCTATTTTATGATTTTCAACTGCAATAAGGAGCCTTTCAACAATCCTAAGGTGAGAGCAGCATTATCCTTGGCATTGGATCGTGAGTATATTGCCAACAGCATTATGCAGGGGCTTTACAGTCCGGCAACCAACTTCGTGGGAACCGGTGTTTCCGATGCGGAGGAAGGAAGTTCCTTTGAGAAGGTTACCGAGGAAAAGTACGGTAATGCATTTGATTTAAAGGGTTATGATGCACAGCTTGCAAAGGCAAAGGAGCTTTTGGCTGAGGCAGGTTACCCCAACGGAGAGGGCTTCCCTGCATTTACCTATTCCACCAATGATACGGATTATCATAAGCCGGTAGCGGAGTATGCTCAAGATGTATGGAAAAAGGAGCTTGGATTAAATTGCTCTATCAGCATTTTGGAGTGGGCAAGCTTTACGGCAGACCGTCGTTCCGGAAACTTTGATATTGCAAGACAGGGATGGCTTTATGACTGGGATGATCCTGCCAATATGTTAAATCTTTTGGTAACAACCAACGGAAACAACGACGGTAAGTATTCCAGCACGGAATATGACTCCATTATGGATAAGGCAAAGACCCTTACCGATAAGGCAGCTTACTATGATGCTATGCATGAGGCAGAGCAGTTAGCTCTTAAGGATGCCGCTATTGCTCCTATTGCCTACTACAATGATACCTGGTTACAGAAAGAGAATTTAAAGAATGTATGGCATCATCCAAACGGTTTCTGGTATTTCATGCATGCTACAAAGGAATAATTAAAGAATCATTCGTAAAGTTTATTTTTACAGGAAAAAGCCTCGGAAGAATTGCCGAGGCTTTTTTTGTATGGTAAACTAGGGAAAGTCAAAAGGGAGGTTAGTATGCCAAATAGAAGAGTGATGTTAAAGCTTTCCGGAGAAGCCCTGGCAGGGGAAAAGCACTTCGGATTTTCCGATGATGTGATTTTTGCCGTTGCCAAGCAGGTGAAGGAAGCCGTAAGCCAAGGGGTGGAAGTTGCCATTGTGATTGGCGGAGGCAATTTCTGGAGAGGAAGACAGTCGGAGCAGGTGGACCGCTACAAAGCAGATCAGGTGGGAATTTTAGCCACCATGATGAACTGTATTTATGTCTCTGAAATTTTCCGCATCAGCGGATTGAAAACAAAGATTATGTCCTCCATTGCCGTAGGAGATATGGCGGAGCTTTTTTCCAAGGATAAGGCGGTGAAGGCTTTGAAAAAAGGACAGGTGGTATTTTGCGCCGGAGGTACGGGACATCCTTTCTTTTCTACGGATACCGGAGTAGTGCTTCGGGCATTGGAATTGGAATGTAAGGAGATTCTTTTGGCTAAGGCCGTTGACGGCGTGTATGATAAGGATCCCAAGAAGTTTCCGGATGCCAAGAAATATGAAAGCTTAAGCATTGATGAGGTAGTGGAGAAAAAACTGCAGGTAATTGACCTGTCCGCATCCATTCTTTGCTTGGAAAACAGACTTCCCTTGTCCGTATTTTCTTTAGAAGAGGAAGACGGTATTGCCAAGGCTCTTTTGGGAGAGCATAGAGGAACCAGAGTTACAGCGGATTGATATTCAAAAAGAATCATTGTCCTATAAACGAGATATCGCACGCTTTGCGAGCGATACTCGTTATGAATAAAGCTTTGTTCCATGAAATAAAGCTTTAGTATACAAGATAAGAAGAGCCGGAGGAAAGAAAGATGGATGATCAATTTACCATTTACATTGAGAAGATGCACAAGACTCACGATAACCTGATGAGTGAGCTGGGAACGATTCGTGCAGGAAGAGCCAACCCCCACGTTTTAGACCGTATTATGGTGGATTACTATGGTACACCCACCCCGATTCAGCAGGTAGGAAACGTATCTGTACCGGAGGCGAGAATTCTTCAGATTCAGCCCTGGGATAAGTCTGTTATGAAGGAAATTGAAAAAGCGATCAATATGTCTGAACTGGGAATCAATCCTACCAATGACGGACAGGTGATACGTCTGGTTTTTCCGGAGCTTACCGAGGAGAGACGTAAAGAATTAACCAAGGATGTAAAGAAAAAGGGAGAGGCCGCTAAGATTGCTATTCGAAATATTCGTAGAGATGCTATGGATTTAGCGAAGAAGCTGGAAAAGAATGCGGAAATCACCGAGGATGACCTGAGCAGACAGACCAAGGATATTCAGGAGCTTACAGACCATATGATTGAGAAAATTGACAAGTCTGTTGAGGCTAAGAATAAGGAATTAATGACTGTATGATTTTTCAAAGTAATCAAGAGCAAAGAAGCCTTCCAAGGCACATTGCCATCATCTTGGATGGCAATGGTCGTTGGGCGGCTTCTCATGCGTTACCAAGGGCTTTAGGACATAAAAAGGGTTGTGAGACACTGGAACAAACCGTGGAAGATTGTGCAAGGCTTGGCATAGAGTATTTAACAGTTTACGGCTTTTCCACGGAAAACTGGAAACGTTCCGAGGAAGAAGTGGGAGCTTTGATGCAGCTCTTTCGTTTCTATATGAAAAAGTTAATTACCGTAGCCAATGCAAACAATGTTCGAGCGAAAATGATAGGAGAAAGAAGCCGTTTTCCGGAAGACATTCAAAAGGGAATTGCCGAGCTGGAAGAGAGCACCATGGCAAATACCGGTATGCTCTTCAGCTTCGCCGTAAATTATGGGGGAAGAGATGAGATAATCAGGGCGATTCACAGAATAGCGTTGGAA
>CAUSUG010000049.1:0-10809 GCA_963534765.1 uncultured Oribacterium sp. | reverse complement strand
GATAACGCTTGTTGTTCTCTACCACCTTGGCCATCTGTCCCGTGGACAGCTCCACAATGGTATCTACCGGATAGAGGATAACGCTCTCAATAAAGCTTTGAATGATAGCGTTGTCCAACTCGGAGCCCATAGCCAAGACCATTTCCATAGCTTCTCTTCCGGTAATCGGGCCTTTGTAGGGACGCTTGGTTACCAGTGCATCAAATACATCCGCTACGGAAATAATTCTGGAAAACAAGGAAATCTGGCTGCTGTCCAAGTTGTCCGGATAGCCCATGCCGTTCATCTTCTCGTGATGATGCAGTACACCATCCAAAATAATGGGAGAAAAGCTGTTTTTTTCCTTCAGGATTTCATAGCCGTAAAGACTATGATTTTGAATAACTCTGAATTCATCATCCGTAAGCTTTCCCGGCTTATTTAAGATTTCATTGGGAATTCTGGCTTTGCCCACATCGTGCAGTAGCCCGGCAATCCCCAGCTGATGAAGCTCTTCCTTTGGCAGTCCGTATTCTCTTCCAATCATCATGGAAATAGCCGCCACGTCCACACTGTGCTTAAAGGTGTACTCATCACTGATTTTAATGAGGTTCACGTCAATCGCCACCGCATCATTTTTGAAAATGGCTGACTCCAGCTCTCCGAAAATATCTAAAGAGTTGGTAGCAAAGTCCTTATCCTCCGTGTGGTCGAAGATATGGTTCATTCTTTCTTCCAGCTGTTTCTTCATTTCCACGGAAAGCTGAATTTTAGCACGATCCGGTTTTCTATGCTGGCGAATAATCTGCTTGGTTTTCTCCGGAATTTTGATGTCTTTATCATCTCGTACCCGGTAAATATAGATTCCCGGCAGCTTTTTTTCTTTGATATAACGAACCTGATAGGCATCCAGATAAACGCCATTTTCAATCATGGCTCTGCCACGAATGTCTTTGACCTGTTCTCCTAGCTGCATACCAATCTGTATATCATCTCTTCGTACAAATAGCTTTTCTTCCATTCCTTCCTTTCCTTCTCTGACCCTATATCAGCCGAACGCACTTTTCTCTCTCCGGCTTTTTCTCTTTTCTGCATCTTATAAAAAGGGGGTGTAATCGCCATTTTTCTTCATTCCAAATGTGAGAAATAGCACCCTTTGATTCTTCAATATTTTTTTAAACATCTTCTTCGTCCTTCTACCTGATGAAGGAAGCCGATTCTATTTACATAAAAACGGCTACTTCGAATTTCGTCAAAGTAGCCGCTTTTTATAAGATTTTCCATGGACTTCAGAAAGAATTAATAATGCTTATCAAATTATTCTATGGAAGTAAAAGCATCCATATTTCGGATTCTTGAAAAGCTGTTTTTCAGCTTGATTATAGGTCATCCTCAATCGCTGTGCTCTTGGCATAGGCTGTGGAACGAGCTTCAAAGAAGTCCGTCTTTACCATGTTGGCATCCGCATACTGGGATACCCATTTCATGGATTCCGGCTCCTTCTCATAGCCCTCATAAAGGTTGGGTAAGCCCAGAGAACGATAACGAAGGTTTCCTAAATAACGGATGTAATCCTCCACCATTTTCCCGTTAAGACCCGGAATGGCGTCTCCGATTACATACTGTCCCCAGGCGATTTCCTGCTCCACACCCTTCTTCACCATCTCGGTAATTTCCGCAATATGAGCCTCGTCAAATAGCTCCGGTTCTTCCTTTTTTAACTCCAAAAGCATATTTCTGAAGAGCCAAAGGTGAGTATTTTCATCTCGGTTAATGTAGCGAATTTCCTGTACGGAACCGGGCATTTTTCCATTTCTTCCCAAGTTATAGAAGAACATAAAGCCGGAATAGAAGTAGATTCCCTCCAAAATAAAATTCGCAATACAAACTCTTAAGAAGCTGTCCTTATTCTGCTGCTCCACAAACTCATTGTAGAGATTTCCGATAAACTCATTTCTCCGTAAGAGATGCTCATCCGTCTTCCATTGGTAGAGAATATCGTTTCTTTCCGTAGGATTACAAATGGTATCCAGCATATAGCTGTAGCTTTGGCTGTGGATACACTCCTGGAAGGTCTGGATGGAAAGGCAGAGGTTCACCTCATTTGCCGTAACATACTGGGAAATGTTGGGCAGGTTTGCGGATTGCAAAGAATCCAAATAGACCAGAAAGCTCAGTATTTTATCATAGGCTCTTCTTTCCGCCTCGGAAAGCTTGGGATAATCACTCTTGTCCTGATTTAAGTTAATCTCCTCAGGTACCCAGAAGTTGTTCATGGCCTGACGATACCAATCCGACACCCACTCATATCTCATGTTGTTAAAGTCATTGATATTGGTCGTATTAAAGTTAATCATTCTACGATTACGAACATCAATATCCCCTTCCGGGTTAAATAAGGGCTTACGCTTAATCTCTTCCATACTCTATTTCCTTTCCTACTGCATTAAAGCAGTAGAGTAATCCATTCTTTTTATTATCCTTGAAAAGCCATCGTTTAATTTTTCTATAGATAAATGTCTCCATGCATAAGAGAGACATTCATAAGGCTTCCTCTGCGTATACCGCGATAAGGCCATTACAGGGCCTCCTCTATATATGCCGTGAAAAGGCCCTTGCGAGGCTTCCGTTAGGAGCCCCATGCTAGCAACGAGTGCGGTGCGTGTCCGAGCGAAGCGAGTTCGCAAGGAGCACGAGTGCATCGGCGCATGGGGCGAGTAGGAAACGCAGCAGGCCTTAAGCGGCATATACAGAGGAAGCGATTAATCCGTTATGCGGAGCAGGACTCACAATCCTCCGGATCCAATGCCTTGGACCTTACATAGTAAATGGTCTTTACCCCGCATTCCCATGCCAGAGTATAAAGGTTTAAAAGCTCACTCATCTTGTACTCATTGGTAATCCAGAAATTAAAACTCTGGGCCTGGTCAATATGTCTTTGACGAAGTCCCGCCGCTCGTACGGACCAGGTCTGATCCATCTGGTGGGCAGACTTATAATACCAGTAGGTATCCATAGAAAGCTCCGGTGCCACTCTGGGCAGAATTGCCCCCTTCTTCTCTTCTAAGAAGAAGCGATTCATAATGGGGTCTAAGCCGGCGGAGGTTCCGATCAAGATAGAGGTGGAGCTGGTGGGGGCAGTAGCCAAAATCCAGGCATTGCGGATGCCCTCATGAACTTCCTGCTTTAAGCTCTTCCAACGGGGACTGTTATAATTTCTTCTGCTAAAGTATTCTCCGGACTCCCATTCAGAGCCTGCGAAAGCACTGTAGGAGCCTCTTCCCTTAGCCAATTCACTGCTGGCCTTAATCGCCGCATAGTTAATATTTTCAAAAACCTTATCCACAAAGTCCAGATGCTCCTGAGACTCCCAGGCAATGTGGTGCTTTGCCAGCATGTGGTGATATCCGGATACGCCAAGACCGATAGCTCTGTAACGCTTGTTGGTAATCTCCGCCTCTGCCACAGGATAGAAATTTAGGTCAATCACATTGTCCAAAGCCCGGACAACGGTTTTGGTGATTCTCTCAAGCTCCGACTGATTCTCCACCGGAATATTGCCAAGACAGAGAGATGCCAGATTACAAACCACGAAGTCCCCCGGCTTTACGGTGCTGACAATCACTTCATCCCCGTCCTTGGTCACTACCTTCCGCTCGCAAATCTCCGCTTCCTTCATGTTCTGGGCGATTTCCGTACAAAGGTTGGAGCAGTAGATAATTCCCTTATGCTTGTTGGGATTCATCCGATTCACGGTATCTCTGTAGAAGGCAAAGGGAGTTCCGGTTTCCACAGCGGATTTCAGAATCAAACGCACCAAATCCTTTAAGACATAGACTCTTTTGCTGATTCGGTTGTCCCGTACGCAGTCCTCATAGCGAGTTTCCCACTCTTCTCCGTAGAAATCTTCTAAGCAGTATCCCTTTACCAGGAAAATGTCGTGGGGATCCATTAAGTACCATTCCTGGTTTAAGTCTTCCTTTACCTTCTTCCAGAAAAGGTCGGGATAACATACCGCCGGGAAAACGTCATGGGCCTTCATTCTATCATCCCCGTTATTGGTCTTTAACTGTAAGAACTCCGGCAAATCCTTATGCCAGGCATCCAAATACACCGCTACCGCACCCTGACGCATACCCAGCTGATCCACAGCCACAGCTGTATCATTTACCACACGAATCCAACGAATGACGCCGCCGCTGGCCCCCTCAAAGCCACGAATCTTTCCGCCTCTGGAACGCACCTTTCCGAAATACATCCCCATGCCGCCGCCGTATTTGGAAACATCCGCAAACTTGGAAATGCTCTGATAAATGCCGTCCAAAGAATCCGGAACCGTATCAATAAAGCAGGAGCTTAGCTGATGGTAAGGCTTTCTGGCATTGGACTGGGTAGGGGTTGCCATAGTAACCTGATGAAGGCTCATCATATCGTAGAACTCCTTTACATACTGTAAACGGTTCTCCTTTTCCTTCATGGCAAGATGCATGGAGATACCCAGATACATTTCCTGGGGACTTTCCAGAACCACATGCTGATGATCTCGAATCAGGTAGCGAGACAGAAGAAGGTCCAGTCCGGAATAACCGAAAAGGTCATTTCTGCTCTGGTCAAGAAACTTGGCAAGTTCCTCCACCTCTTCCTTGGAATAGTGCTCTAAAATATAAGCTCCATAGAGTCCCTGCTCTGTCAAATAAACTAATTTATCATAAAAGCTGTGGAGATTTCTGCTCTCCTCCGCCTTCTTTAATTCCTTATGAAAATGATAGGAGCGTAATCTTCCCGCAATTCTCTCCCATCCCGGTTCTTCCTGGGTGGTAAGCTCCGCCGCCGCTCTGGTAAGAAGCGCCAAACGCTTGCTAAGCTCCTGCTCTCCCTTGCTTAAGGACAGATACTTTGCGGAAAGTCTTGCCAAATCATAATCCGGAAAATCCTTTTGACAACGACGAAGTACATCATCAATCTCATTGTCTCCAATCTCCTCTTTGATTCTCTGGCGAAGATGTCTTAAAAGAGTTCTCTTCTCTCTATACAGGATATAGGCTCTGGCCACCTTGTAATCCCCGTTATGCATCAGGGCTTCTTCCACGGCATTTTGAATTTCCTCTACGGAAACTCTATGCTTCTCTGCCAGGCTCTCCTCTACCTTTCCCAAAAGAAAATGCAGTTTTTCCTGCTCTACAGAAATTCCCTCAGAGAGAAAGGCCTTTTCCATCGCTCTTTCAATCTTCTCTCCCTGATAGTCCTCTTCCAAAAGACCTCTTTTAATAATTGTTTGCATAGCACCCATCTTTCTCTACTACTGTATCGGCTCTATTTTTTCGCATAAAAAAAGGCTTTCAGCCACTTTTTCTTGGAAAAACCTTGCCCCTTCATATTCCTCACAAAACACAAATTCTTGTGTCGCAATAGACACGCCAACACAATATAGCAAGAAATCCTTCCTCTAGCAAGTGCTTTTTCGGAATCTTTAGAATTGATTTTGTCCATTGAAAAAGCAGGTCCGAGGACCCGCTTTTTTACATCTGTATATTATTTTATCCGATAATCTCTCTTTCATTGGCCAAGAGAATCTTTCCGCTTTGGCAGGCCGGGCAAATACAGGTATCCTCTCCCTTTGCCTTAGCTTCCTTTGCGGCAGCGGCAGTATTCTTCGCTCCCTCTTCTCCGAAAATAGCTTTTCCGGCTTCACTTTCCGCAAGGGCAATCAAATCATCGATACTGGTAATATCCTCTTTGATTTCCTGAATCAAAGCCTTTGCCTTTTCCTGTTCATGCTCCGTTCCGAAGGCCTCCAAATATGCCTGGGCTGCAGCCTTTCCCTCCGGGCATAGGCTATAAGCCTCTAAGAATCTCTCCACTTCCTGCTTTAACGCCTCTCTTGTCATATTGTCCTCCTTTTCCAAACCGGTTAAACAAAGTTCCATAGGCAACATTATAGCACAGAAAGAAAGGGGCGGTGAAAAATCAAAAAAGTTAAACACTTTTTTAGCAATATAGGTCTGAAAAGGGGTAGTCTGAGCCCATCAGTACTTACTGAAAGCGAGCTAGGCGAAGCTTGAAGTTAGTACTGCTATGTGGCGAGGCTAGCGGGAGCGTGCCCCAATTCAGAACTATATTGCGCAAAAAAGTATTTTAATATTTTACATCCCCTTAATCTCCAGCTTCTTCATAAACAGCTCTTTATTCTCTTTAGGACTTTCCTTTGGTCTTCCCAGATTCTCCCGGGAATGCATGGCGCAACGAACTTCTAAAAATATCGGTCCATCTTCCTTGGCACTTTCCAAAAGAACTCTTTCCAAGTTCTTTTGGTTTCTTACCAGATAGGATTTACTGTATCCGCAAGCCTTTGCCACACTGCCATAATCGATGTTTGGAGAGACGGTGGGCTGGCCTCCTACGGTTTCATGAGCCTCGTTATTTAAAAGGATATGTAAAATATTTTTTTGCCCCGATGATCCAAGAACTGCCATAGCCCCCATATGCATCAAAAGAGCGCCATCTCCGTCCAGACAAACAATCCTTTCGTTCTCCTTTTCCAAAGCAATTCCTAAAGCTATGGAACTGGCATGTCCCATGGAACCTACGGTAAGAAAGTCTCTGCTATGGTCCTCACCCCGTTCTTCCCGAATCTCATAAAGCTCTCTGCTGGCTTTTCCGGTAGTGGAAACAATGGGAGAATCTCCGGTATAGTCTACGATGCAGCGGATAGCATCTTCTCTGGAAAAGTTATAAGCATTGCTATAGTGATAGCCGTGCTCCTTCTCCAAAGCCCCCTTCTTTACCACAATAGCAGCCTGTCTGCCCTTTTGAAACTCTTTTGCAAAGCCCTCTAAAGCATTTTTTAATTCTTCCTCTTTGCTCTCCTTCTCCAAAACAAAGTAGGGAATCTGTAATAGCTTTAAAAAATCCAGTGTGATTTCTCCTTGAAAAAGATGCTGGGGTTCATCCTTTACCCCCGGTTCTCCTCTGTATCCGATCACAAGGAGAAGGGGAATCCCGTAGACTCTTTCCGAAGCCAAAGACACTAAGGGATTCATGGCATTGCCCTCTCCGCTGTTTTGAAGATAAACCATGGGCACCTTTCCACTAGCCAGATGATATCCTGCTGCAAGCGCTACAGCATTGCCTTCATTGGCTACAATGTGGTGTTGCCTCCCTGTACCGTATTTTTCCATTAATTCATCACAGAGAGCCTTTAACTGGGAGTCCGGAACTCCGGCAAAAAAATCCGACGGACACAACTCTAAAAATCTCTCAACCTTCATAGGGGCCTCCTTGCTCTACTAAGCTGTCATTTATTGTTATATTTCTATCATAAGCTTTCTTTGCTTTTCTGGCTATTGCTTTTTCATCATGAAACATAGAATATTGAAATTTCTTGAGGCAAAAGAATAGATTTTCCTCAGCTTCCAGAAAATCTTTCTTACCTGATTCCCAAAATCTCCTTATACAAAAGCCCTATGTCCTCTTCTCTTAGCGCAATGGGGTGATTGGAAAGTCTTTCCGGATTCACGGCTGCGACTAAATTCTCCAAGTCCCCCTCCTTTACCGAAAGATTGGGAAGAATCTCCAAGTCCTCCAAAATTTCTAGATAACGCTTTGCTCCCTCTTCTTCCGTTTCTGCCGAAAAGCATTTTGCCAAAAACAGCAGGTTTTCCGGATGTATCATACGGCTTTTTTCCCTACACATAAAAGGATAAAGCGCACGGTTTACCATGGCGGTGGCCAATCCGTGGGGAAGCTGACAGATGCTCCCCAATTTATAGGATAAGGCGTGACCGGCAGTGGTTTTTGTCACCGCAATAGCCTTTCCCGCAAGATTGGCAGCTTCAGCAATAGACTCCAAAACCGACTCCGAAGGGTCTTCCGCTGAAGAAGCTTTTCCTTGAACTTTCGCCTCATTTTTATTTTCCAAAGAAAGATATGCTTTATAATTCGTTAAAATCAAAGAAATAGCCTTCTGTCCATAAGCTCTGCTGTCTTCGTTGCTGTATTTTGACCAAATCGCCTCCATGGCATGGCTTAAAGCATCTAAAAGAGTGACCTTCTTCTGGTACATCGGTAAACTTCTTAGACTTCTTGCATCCTCTATACGATACTTCGGGTAAATGCTCTCATGCTCCACAGAGCATTTTTCTCCATCTTGGTAAATTACCGCAAAGGGAGTACTTTCCGAACCGGTCCCCGCCGTGGTGGGATGCACCAATAGAGGAATATCATTCTCTCGATATTCCTGTTCCAAATACGGTCTATCCTTGGATAAGCCTGTAAAAAGCTTAATGCACTTTGCCGTATCCAAGGCGGAGCCTCCTCCAACCGCTAAAATACTGTCTCCGCGAAAGGCGGAAAAGGCCTGAATCCCCTCTTCCACCTCCTCCAATCGGGGATTGGCCCGGAAATCGGAAAAATGATAAAAAGCAATATAAAGCTCCGAAAAAAGCTCTTGCAATTCTTCCCCGATGGGAAGCTTGGAAAAGGAGCTTCCTGCCACCAGAAAGATTCTTCGGAAGGAATGTTCTTGAAAAAAGCTTTTCAACTCTTCCTTTAGATTTTTCTTTCCCAGTACAATTTGATTCTCTATTTCCGCTTTGGTCATTGCTCATTCATCCCTTTCTCATTCACGCTGTTACATACTACATCGATATAAAATATCACAAGCCACCTACAGAGGCTCATAAAAACGAGATTCCCCAAGGAAACGCCTATGATACGCATTAAGAATTATAAAAAGAGATGCCAAAGTTTTCTCTGTGGCATCTCTTTCGGAATCCTTCTAGTCTTCTTCCGGAATTAAACGGATAATGTCCTGGAAGGGCATCAGCATGCTGTCGCATTCCTCTGCTCTTTCCTTTTCCAAAATCAAGGTGGCCGCCTTCTGAATCGCCGGCACGGTAGCCCGCATCAGTTGGTTGGCATAAATCACCACATTGACTCCTCTTCGCTTAAATTCCTCTTCCTTTACACTGTTAAAGCTGGTGGGTACCACAACGATATAGCAATCTTTCTCTTTTTCCCGGAAACGCTCCACAAAAGTAAAAATCTCCGTGGGATCCTTCTTTCTGCTATGAATCATTATAGCATCCGCCCCCGCCTTTCGAAAAGCAAAAGCTCTCTCCAAAGCATCCTCCATGCCTTTTTCCAAAATCAGGCTTTCAATTCTGGCACAAATCATAAAGTCCTTGGTTCTTTGGGCATGCTTACCTGCCCGAATCTTCTCCGAAAAGGCCTCAATACTGTCTTGAGTCTGCTCCACCTCTGTCCCGAAGAGAGAATTTTTCTTCAGTCCCGTCTTATCCTCTATAATCACCATGGATACCCCAAGACGTTCCAGGCTTCGCACAGTATACACAAAGTGCTCCTTGATTCCGCCGGTGTCTCCATCAAAAATAATGGGTTTCGTAGTAACCTCGGTAATATCCTCAATGGTTCTGAAACGGGAACTCATGTCCACCAGTTCAATATCCGGCTTTCCCTTAGCAGTGGAATCGCAGAGAGAGCTTACCCACATGGCGTCAAACTGGTGAGCTCCTCCCTCCTTATAGACCTTGGTCTGCTCAACAATCAAACCGGTAAGTCCGTCATGAGCCTCCATGGCGGTAACCAGCCCCTTCAACTCCAGCTCCTTTTTCAGTCTTCCTCTTCTTACATCCGGCATGGAAAGCTCCGCTTTGGTTCTTTTTTCCAGCTCTGCGTACTTTTCTTCCTTATGATAGGGAAGTTCAATTAGCTTTCCTCCATAGCTTGCCAAAACACTGCAAACCTCTTCCCGTATGGGCTTTTGGAAACCAATCTTCCAGTTATCTCCATGAAGAACATAATCCGGCCGGTATTTTTCCAGATTTTCCCTATAGGATAGGCTGGACTGTTCTACTACTTGATAGACTCCGGAAATATTTTCAAACATGGCCTTTCGCTCGGAAAAAGGCACTAAGGGATAACGCTTATAAGAAGCAATCACTTCGTCCTTCAGTACGCCTACAATTACTCTTCCCAGACGCTTTGCTTTTTTGATAAGAGCCAAATGTCCGTTATGCAAAATGTCCGTGGAAAAGCAAATATATACGGTGCGCTTTTTGATTTCCGATAAAATATTGGATACCACTGCTAAGTCATCCGGATTATCTACTTCCTGGCAGAGTTTATTCCCAACATCATAGAAATTGAGGGGAATATGCTCTAAGACAGTATTTAAAGCTTCCTCTGCATATAGTCTTCTCTTCTCCTCATCACCGGATTCACAAAACGCCACAATGGCGGAAAGCCATTTTTCAAAATCCTCTTTTTCTAATTTATATAAAGGCTGAGCAGCAAAGGCCTGTTCAAAGTAGGAAATTCCTATCTTTTGAATCCTGTCATTCTCCACCACCGCCTTAAAGTCCTTTTCCGGAAGCTCTTTCGTCTTACTTCCCGCCATCAAAGAACCTTCGGTTTCGCAAAAGGAGAAAAACACATCGTTTTCCACCACCAAATCTCCGTGCATAAGCAAAATATCCGTGTCTTCCAGATACTTTCTCGCCAAATACATGGAATAAATGTAATTGGTGTTCTCGTAATTGGGATTCCGCACAAAGGTATAGCTTAAGGGGAGCCCAAGACTTTCCACATAGTGAATCAGCTTCTCCTCAAAGGGACCTGTAGTAATGATCACCTCGGAAATCCCCTGCTCCGCCACCTGACGAAGCTGTCTACTGATAATGGTTTCCATGCTGGCAATTTCCGTCATACATTTGGGGTGAGTCTTGGTCAGATCTCCCATACGGCTACCCTTGCCGGAATTTAAAATTAAGGCCTTCATCCTTATCTCCTTTTTCTTTTCCTTTTTCAATC
>CAUSUG010000048.1:0-10856 GCA_963534765.1 uncultured Oribacterium sp. | reverse complement strand
ATGTTTCTCATCCTTATATAGAATTAAGACGATTTATTAAATTCATTGCATTTTCTGTATCTTCCAGCAGTGATATGGCAAAGCATTTTTTTCCTGCATCCTTTAATGATGCCCCAATATGATAAACTGTTTTTCCATCTAAAATGATGAATCTATCATGGAATATCTGTGTTTTTTCTACTGTAAGTGTAGGATATTGAGCGTTGAAATTTACTATGTCATTATTTGTTATAGAAGCACTTGCATAGGTATAAATCTTTACATCCACAGTTGCATTCTTTTTTGCCAGAATATTCAAAGTTCCCACATCTACATATCCGTCAATCAAAATAATTTCATTCTGCGCCTTTTGAACAATTGATGTAATAAAGCTAAAAGCATCATATATCTGTCCATCGAAAAAAATCTTCTGTTTCGATTCCGTTTGATCCTCAATATATTGAAACACCTTTTCAAGCTTCTCATTTGTACTTTTCTGGTATTCCAGTTGTTTCAGTTCTATATGACTGATCTTTTCAAAAAGAAGTGCATTATTAGATATAAATTGACGCATCTCCCGAAATGCTCGCATAATAAAAATGCTCTGTTGTTCCGCCACTTTACCCTTCAGTACTGTAGCCAACATATAAATTCCCTGTTCAGTAAAAGCATAAGGGGGTTTTCTGCGCCCTCCTTCCTGACCAGCGTAAAAACGAGATATCGTACGCTTTGCGCACGATACTCGTTATGAATTGGAAAACGGTGAAATCACAAATTGTGATTTCACCCCTTCCACCTCCTCCTTTGTTAGCTGAAACATAAAGTCATCCGGAAAGCGTTCAATATTTCGTTTAACCTGCTGATTCAAAGCCCGGACTTCATAACCATATAGAGCCGCAAGTTCATAATCCAGCATTACCTGTTTTCCTCTAATGGTATATATTCGATTTCCAAAATCATTAACTTGCATTGTGTTAGAAACAGGCTTTTCTTTCTCCTGCTTATCAGCCATAAATTATCCTTCCTGTGAAGTCACACATTCAACAGAATACGGCTTGCACTGGTATTACACGATATCCTTCAAAATCTCCAAAGGAAACGGCTCTCCCACCTTCTCTATAGAAAGGTCTCTTAGCGTAAAGTTTGACTTCCTAAGGGTCAATGCCGGGTTATAGTAGGGATCTCCCTGTCTCAAAATCTTCGGCCAATGCTTTGCCAGGCAGACAATCTCTCCGTTGAAACGCTTTACCTTCTCCGGATTGTCCTCCAGGCCTCTGGACTTGGACTCATAGTGAGTAAATAAAGCATAGGGAGTATACACCACCCGCTTTCCAAGGGCGCGAATCTTTAAACAAAAATCCACATCATTAAAGGCTACCGCAAGTTCTTCTCGGAAGCCCCCCACCTTATCAAAGAGGGATTTCTTGGTCATTAAAACGGCGGCAGTTACCGCTGTATAGTTTTGAATGCAGGCCGCCCTATGCATATAGCTGTTTTCCGTTTCGTGGGTACCGATAAAGGTGGCTCCTGCAATACCGCCAAAGCCCATTACCACACCGGCGTGCTGAATCATCTTATCCGGATAGAGAAGCCTTGCACCGCAGATGCCCACTTCCTCCTGCTGCACAAACTGGAGCATTTCCTCCACAGAATCTTTCTTCAGGCACTCAATATCATTGTTCATAAAGAGCAGGTACTCTCCGTGGGCAAAGCTCACCCCGAAGTTATTGATGGCGGAGTAGTTAAACTCTCTTTCCCAGCGCACCACCCGTACCGCCTTCTTTTGGAACTCTCCGTATCGCGCCGGGAATTCCTCCTGTATCTTTTCATAGTAGGCAAATGTCTTTTCCTCTACGGAATTGTTCTCCACCACAATCACTTCCAGGTAGGGATAGCTTCCGGCAAAGAGGGAGCGAATGGCCAGATCCAAATCCTCGCTATGGTCCTTACTGGGGATAATCACGGAAATAAGAGGAAGCTCCCCATCCTTTTTCTCCAAGGCATAGTGGCAATGGTAGTAGCCGTAGGTAATGCCCCGCTCCACCTTTTCAATGGGAAGCCCCAGGCGCTTCGCATGGTCAAAAACCGCCCGTTCTCCAGCGGTAAAGGCATAGAGCTTTGCCTCCGGATTCTGGGCTGTGGAAAGCTGGTGTGAACGCCAATGATAGAGAACCTTCCTGATATGGATAATCGTAGAAGAAGTAAAGAGCGCCGCTTCCTGCGCCTTTTTCTCCTCTTCACTGAGGCCTGCCGCCTTTTCCCTTCTTTCTGCCTCCTCACAAAGTCGTAAAATCAGGTCATAGTCCTGGGCACCGTCATATTCCTTCTGCTCGTAAATCTTCTCTCCCTCTTCTCCCTCTTTCGCTACAGCCTCCAGCAAAGAACGCTTCGCAATCAGAAGATGGCAAAAATAATTTACACTGCGGAGAAGCTCCGGGCTGTAATCCGGCTTAAAGTGGGGTTCAAAGTAGTAAGCGGAGGCAAAGTCAATCTTGTCCTCATCACTGTAGAGAAGCTCCGCCTTAGGGTGCTCCTTAATGCTTTTGGCAATGGTATATAAGGCATCCTCCGTAAGCTCATCATCATGGTCGGAGAAAATGATGAAATCCCCCTTTGCCATGGCAATAGCGGCATTGGTATTACCGGAAATGCCCAGATTCTTGGGAAGGGCGGTAAAACGCACTCTGCTGTCCTTCTCCTGATACTCCTTTAAAACCGCAATGGGAGACTTTTCTCCATTTTCCAAGGAATCCTCGGAAAGCTCGGAGGCATCCGCAAGACAAATTTCAAAATGGGGGTAGGTCTGGGACAAAATGCTGTCTAAGAGTCTTCGTAAAAAAGCCTCCTTAGGACGATACACCGGAATCACAATGGAAAAAAGCAGGGGATTCTCCCAAACTTCCGCCCTTTGCCGTGAAAGCTCTTCCGCCCCGGTCTTCTCTTTTTTGTACCACTCGTTATAGTCATAATCCTGCTCGATACTCTTTAACTTCCGCACACTCTTATGCCAAAGAGCTGACAGACCGCCCTTTTTCAGGGTGTCCTTCACCGCCTCCACCGTTTCCCATTGGAAAAGGGCCAGGAACTTCTCCATCTTCTTGTGGGCATGGGAGTTAAAGGACTCGATTTTTTTATCGTCAAAGGCAAAACGACGAAGCTGATGATCTACCTGTATCAAAAGTTCCACCCTTTCGCCCTTCCCTAACTCGTAGGGAGTGTCTACAGAAAAGCCCAGCTTCCTCCTGATTTTCTTCCCGTTTTCCTCCTCGTACTTCGGAAAATAGGCTTCATTTACGGTTTCCCGCTCCACTTCCTCATAGGAAAACTCTCTTTTTTCTCCCTGTCTTCCCCGAACGGACAGTTTCACAGGCGTCTCCGGATCTCTTCCGAAGGCCCAGCCCTGAATATGCAGTTTTCCCTCTCTTACTAAGGCAATATCAATCTTTGCTCTCATTTTCTCTTACACCTCTTCCGAAGAACTTTCATTCTGTGCCGGCTGTTCTGTAAAATTCAGTCTCTCTTCCTCCACCACCAACGGTCTCTTCATGACTCTTTGGTTAATGGAAAGAATATACTCTCCCAAAAGGCCGATAAAAAAGATTTGCACAGAGCCCAGGAAAAGCATTCCTATCAGCATAGGAGCCATCCCTGCGGGGAAACGATCCCACCAGATCAGCTTCATAATTAAATACAGTAAGCCAAAGAGCATGGAAAGGCCTGCACAGATTCCCCCGAAAAATACCGCAATGCGAAGTCCCACCTTGGTATAGCTGGTAAAGCTCAGCATGGCCGCATCATAAAGGGTATAGAAGTTGTTATGGGTAACCCCGGCCCGGCGCTTGGGTTGAGTATAGGGAATATCCTTTCTTCTGTATCCAAGCTCCGCAACAATCCCCCTTAGGAAGGGGGTGGGATCATCCAGAGATTTCATCACGGAAATAAAGCCCTGATCGTAAAGACCGAAGCCGGTAAACTGACTGATTTGATCCACGGAAGACATTTTTCGAATCAGCTTATAGTACAGGCTCCGAAGGGCGTACATGATTTTTGACTCGTTGCTTTCGGTCTTAACCCCGATTACAATGCGGTAGCCCTCCTCCCAGGCATGAACGAAGCGAGGAATCATTTCCACCGGATCCTGGAAGTCCGCCGCCATCAAAATGGTGGCATCTCCCGTACTTTGCAGCATGGCATAGTAGGGAGAATTAAATTGGCCGAAATTCTTAGCATTAAAAATCGCCTTAATCCCCTTATCCAGCTTGCAAAGCCCCCGAATTTTCTCTCTGGTTTTATCGGAGGAATCATTGTCGATAAAAAGAATTTCGTATTGATACTCCGGAAGTTGCTCCTTAAAGCAGAGCCTAAGAGCATTGGCCAAGGGGACAACATTTTCCTCTTCGTTATAACAGGGAACAACGATACTAATGGTTTTTTTCAAAAGAAACCTCTTTCTAAAATGCCCGTTCTGCTTAGGGGCATCTTCTAAATTTCCATATATACAGCCACCTTAATGGCTCTTCTTTCCTTCATATCATAGAGGGCATCCGGAATTTTGTCCATGCCGTGATAGCACTTTGTAAGGAAAATGCTTGGATGAAAGCCGGATTCCTGTACCTTCTCCAATACCCATTCCAAATGCTTTCTGCCCCCCTTGGAAAGGGAAAAGCGTAGGGTCTTTCCGGCCATGCCCTTTCCTAAGGAAAATTTCGGAAGCAACAGTCCGTCTATGGCCTTCTTCCGCTTTTTCTTTTCTCCCAGAGAAAGCTCCATATCCTGCCCCGCCATTTCCAAAGCTTCCACATCCTCCTCGGAGCCGAAGTAGGCTACATTGCTGACAATGCCGGTGCCGTATTTTACCATGTCCAAGGCCTGCGCCAGGGCATACTCATCTCCACCGCAGATGAGAACCTTATCCACGCCCTTTCCTTCCGTTTCCTCCCAAATGGCATTGACTATAGGGGAATGGGTGGAGTTTGCCAGAGGGTGCTTATCCTTGGGAAGGGAGGCTTTGCAGGTCTTATAGTCCAGCACCACTACCGGGCAGCTTTCCGAAGAAAGGCTTTCCGCCATCCTTTTGCTGTCCTCCCGGCTTCCCACCGCAAAAACCTTCTTGGCACCCATAAGCTTTGCGGCAAAAACAGCCCCAAGACCGATAGCCCCTATCCCCAGTACACAAACCGTATCCCCTTCCTTAACTTCTGCTTCCTCCGCAGCGGTAAAGCTGGTTTGCAAAACATCCACAGAAAGGAGGGCATCCTCCAAATCCATAGCCTTAGGGATTTTCCCAAGGTTTTGATCTGCATGGGGAAGGTAAAAGCACTCCTGAAAGGCTCCGTCAATGGATTTTCCTAAGCTATGAGCGGAAAAGGGATGCCCCGCATGGGCTTCATTTTCCAAAACCTCAGGACTCCCCCAATCCGGAGTAATTGCGGAAATCGCCACAATCTCCCCCTCGGAAAAGTCCTTCACCTCTCTCCCTTTTTTCAGGATTCTGCCAATGCACTCATGGCCCAGGGTAAGGTCTTTTCGTTTCGGAGAGCCCTGCCAAATGGTATGCACATCACTGGTACAGGGGCTGACGAGAACCGGCGTAATCAATACCCCATGCTCTTCTAAAAGCTTAGGCTCTTCCTTTTCGATAAAGGAGACTTTCCCTCTCCCCTCCAGTACAAAGGCTTTCATCCACATTTCCCTTTCTATTACTTACTACTGCTTACTATTACTTACTATTTCTTTTCCTACTGCTTACAGCTCGTTGTTTCTTGATCTTTCTTGCTGGCGTTTATCCTATAGCTTCCGTTTATCAAGAGGCAAATCTTCCTAAAAAAACAGTCTATAGCTCCTCTATCTTCTCTCCCCTTAAGGCCAAAACCCTGGGGCAAGGCCGTAAATCTCTTCGAATAATTCCGGCAATTTCCTCCGTATAGCCCGGTGCCACAATCAAAATCTCCTCCACCGGCTCCTTTTGAAAATGGCTCTTATCCACAATGGGAAGGTGGGAGGCGGGGCTGTATTTTCCCTGTTTGAAAGGAGCGGAGTCAATGATATAGGCCACTTCCTCCTGTAAAGCTGTGGTGGAAAGGAGGGTTAAGCCCTGGTGGCTGGCTCCCCACACCGCCATTCTCTCCCCCTTCTGCCTAAGGCCTTCCAAATGCTTTTTGATGTCCTCTTGAATGGCTCTTTCATTTTCCAAAATCGGTCCAATGTCTACCTTCTGTCCAAGTGAACGGAAGGAGGTACAGCTCTCCTTTTCACTCTTCTCCAGCAAAAATTCAATGGTATCTCGGTTGATGACCCTGCTTTCCACCAAGGAAAATCCCTGGTCCTGTACCAAGCAAAGAAGGCTTTCCTCGCTATAGTTGGCAATATGGTCCCGAAGCAGCTCATAATAGGAGCGGTGGTCTAAAATATACTGAAAGCTGGGAACGGTCAGTAGGAAATATCCCCCCATTTTTAAATGCTCATAGGCAAAGGAGAGCATTTCCCCGGGATTAGGCTGATGCTCCAGGAAATTAAACTGTACCATGGCATCTAACTGCCCCTCTACCGGACGGGTTTTTCCGCTTTGCAAATGCTTTCCTTCCATATTTTCCAGCTCGAAGCCTGCTTCCGGAAAGCCCTGATACAGGGAAAGGCCTGCTGCCTGCCCCTTTTCCACCAGCTCCTTTTTATGCTCAATCCCCAGCACATAGGGTTCAAGCTTTTGGATTCTGTTTGCGGCTATGCTTAAACTTGTGACAGAAGCTGTATCCGAACTTGTAACGGAGCTCACATCAGAACTTTTGTCCGAATCGCTTTCCACACCGGACCACATGCCCAGAAACTCTCCTGCTCCGGCACCCAGCTCTAAAATCAAAGGTCGCTTTTCTTCCTTTTTTGCCAAAAAAGAGAGGAGCTTTTTGTACTCATCCTCCCTTAGAGCCTTCATGGTACTACTGCCACCCCCGGCCCGAATCACATCCTTGTAGTAGGGAACAGCTTCCGTATCAAATTGCACTAGACCGCAGGATCTGCATTGGCAAAGGGAAAGGTCCATCCCCTTCTCTGTAGCCAGCTCCTCCTTTGTGGGAAACTCCTGGGCGGACTTAGGCATATTATGAAAAACAGCCAATTCCTCCAATTTTTCTCCACAGGCTAAACATCTTTTCTCTGCCATGCTTCCCCCTCTTTTTTCTGATAAAAATACTGATACAGCTCTTCTATCCCTTGTGAAAAGGAGATTTTCTCTTGGAATCCCCTATCGTATAAATCTTTTACGGAAGGCTTTAAATCCACAGGCCCCTCTGCATTAGAGGCTCTTTCTCCGAAACGAAGAAGACTTGTAGCCAATGCTTTCTTGCCCTCTTTCTTCTCTAAGAAGGCCTTTCCCAGTGCCTCAATCTCCAACACAAAGTCCTTTAGGGGGCGACTTTCCTTCCCGCAAAGGTCATAAGTGCCGCTTCCGAAGCCTCCTTCTAATAAGAAGGCTATGGCTCTTGCCAAATCTCTTGCTTCCATAAAGTTCCACATTTGACTGCAAGGGCTTAGATCCATGGGCTGTCCTGCCAGTACCGCCTGCACCAGAGTATGTACCAAAGTCGTCTCATGGTCGCCTACGCCATAGACAGAAAAGATCCGAAGGTCTAAGAACTTCATCGGATTCTCTTGTTCCGCCTTTCGTTCTGTCTTTTGTTCCGACTTTTGTTCCGCCTTTTGTTCTGTCTCTTTTGCCTTCTCTTGTTCCGCCTCTTCCTTATCATCGAAAGACCTAAAGCATTGTTTCGGAAAAGCGGAGTCTTCTACCGCTCTGCCACCGGAAAGTCCGTAACGGGAAAAGCTAAGCTTTGCCTTTCCATAGGCACTCACTGGCTCCGAATGTTCCCTTGTACCTCTGCCGTATTCTGCCTGAGAGCCGGCAAAGAGAAAGTACTTCACACCGTTTTGAAGCCCCCATTGGTAAAAGCCCTTACTCATCAAAAGGTTTTGTTCCTGAATCTCCGGATTTTCTCTTCCCTTGGAGCCTACCCCGTCCCAGGCAAAGTGGATAATGGCATCCAAGTCTTTCGGGAGTAGAGACGCTAAAGCAAAATCTCCCTGCAAGAATGCAACTTCCCGGGAGAAACTGTCTTCTTGTTTCCTGATAGCTTCTGCCGAAGCAAGTTCCTCTTTCTCCGCAAAAGAGGAAAACGCCTTCATATCAACGGAAATGAGCTGAAGCCCCCTAAGGGACTCCAGCTTCTCTCGGTTTTTACTCTCTTTTCGAACTATACCATACAGCTCATGGCCTTGGGAAAGCAGTTCCTTTGCGGTATAAATCCCTAGAAAACTGCTTACTCCACTGATTAATATCTTCACAAAACTCCCTGATTCCTTATCTCTCCCCTATCTCTTTCTGGGATAGAGCATCAACATTTCCATCTCCTCCTCCGGAAGGAAGGGCGCCATATCCTCAAGAGGCGGACTGAAGAGATTGCCCTCCGCATCTCTCTTGGCACTGGACTTCGGCAGGAACTGTTGCTCCATGCTTACAAACACTTCACAAATCACGGGGCCGTTCTGTCCTAAGGTCTTTTCAATCCCCTGCTCCAGCTCTGCATTTTCCTTGATGGAAACATAGGGATAGCCATAGGCATGAGCCAGCTTTTCCAGGTTTGGGAAGGACAGGTCACAGCCCTCCACGCCGGAGTCCACACCGATTCCCACCAAGGGCTTTCCGAAGAAGCTGTTCTGGGTTTGACGAATGGAATGGTAGCCTCCATTGTTTACCACGAAAATCTTAATGGGCATCTGATGGTGGATAATGGTTTGCAATTCCTGCAAATTCATCTGGATAGAGCCGTCTCCGGTCATTAAGAGAATATCCTTACCCTGATAAGGCGGGTAAATTTCTCCCTTGCCCTTCCAATAGGGATTCTCAGAAAGACACTTTTTCTCTTCCTCGGTAAAATCCACTACGCCGTAGTAGGCACCGATAGCCGCAGGCAATCCGTAACCCATGGAAGCCACACCGTCCTGACTGATAAAGCGAGTTCCCTTTTTAATGATATAGCTCTGTCCGCCGGCAACACAGGGAGAACCATTTCCCACCACGGTAATCTGGTCTTCTAAAGCTCTCTCCGAAAGCTTTTCCACAAGGGCGTAAACATTGGTCAGTTCTCCCTCTCGCTGCTCAAGATACTCCGGAAGCACGGTGGGGTAGTTTGCCTGATAAAAGCGGATGGTATCAAGCCAACTTAGCTTCTCATCCTGCTTTTCCGCTAAAATCTTTCCTGCCGCATCTTCCCGCACAAAGCCCTTTGCCTCTTCTCGGGAAATGCCATTTCCCCCGGTAAAAAGAGGAAGCTTTTCTTCCTGCTTCAGCAAATGCAGTAAAGCCTCCAAGAGAGCCTTGGCATCTCCATGAAGGGGAAGGTCACAGTGTACGGAGGGCTTTGCAATCTCTTCCAAATCAATGTCATTTTGCATCACATAGGCTTTAGGCGCCCACTCCCAGAAGCTGTAGCCCACCTGACGAATATTTAAACGGGAGCCAATGCTTAAAACCACATCGGCATTTTGCACCGCCAGATTTCCCGGACGGTCTCCTCTTCCCCCGGGACGACCTGCATTTAAGGGATGCTTGGTGGGGAAAATGTCCGGAGCATTCCAGCCTAAAACCACAGGAATTCCCAGCTTTTCCGCACATTCTAAGAACAAGCCCTCCGCTCCCGCAATACGAATACCGTTTCCGGTATAGAAGATAGGATGCTCACTGCTTCGAATCTTCTCTAAAACTTCCTTTGCCAGAGGAAGGAAATCCTGCCAGTTCTGAATCCCGGTCTTTTCCTTCTGCTCATTGCTGTCTTCCTCCAAAATGTGAGGATTCTTCTCAGAAGATAAGGCCTTTAAGAGAGCTTCCTTTTCCTCTTCCTTAGCAAAATACTTTCTAAGGGCGGTGGCGGTTTCCGGATGGCTATTCTTTACGCTGCCTGTTTCCCAGCCGTCTCCTCCTGCTGCATAACTCTCCGGGGAGAAGCCCAGCAAATCCTCTTCTTCCACCATAAAGCCCTGCACATCCACAGGAACGTCCAACCAGCAAGGTCCGGGACGACCTGTTTGGCTAAGGTAAATTGCCTTTTCAATGGCGTAGCGTACCCGATAAGGGTCAATCAGCATCTCGCTATATTTACACATGCAGGATACGGATTGCAGAATATCAAATTCCTGGTCTCCCATGGCTCTAAGGGCTCTTCCGGACCAACGGGCGGTATTGTCATGACGCACCTGACCGGATAAAACCAGCATGGGGATGGAGTCCAGATACGCTCCTACCACACCGGTAATGGCATTGGTGCCGCCGGGACCGGAAGTCACACATACAATCCCCGGCACATTGTGGATTCTGGCATAGCTTTCTGCCGCCATGGCACAAGCCTGCTCATGGTGCTGGTATAAGGTCTTGATTCCCTTATGGTGTCCTAAGGCATCATTCAGGTGCATTGCCCCTCCTCCAACCACAGAGAAATTTCTGCTAAGTCCCATGGAATAACACTTTTGGGCAATGTAGTCTGCTACACGAATCTTCATCTCCTGCTTCCTCCTGCTCTTGTTTACATTTTTAACCTTACTTCACTTTGTAAACCGGATCTTCTTTACAAGCAATCCCAACCGGTTTACTGTAGTCCTTACTGCTTTATAACTCTATCTTCAGCATCTTCATGCTTTTATAGCTCTGTCTTTTGGAATAGCCCTAAGGCATTTTCCTTATATTCCTGAATCAGAGATAGGTTAAACGCTTCTCCCGGAGCAGCTTCCCCCTCTCCCTCGAAGATATTCATCCCCAAAATCTTCTGTCCCGAAGCCAAAACGCAGTCCATGGCGATACGGTATTCCTGCTCCGTAAAGCCTTTCCCGAAAAT
>CAUSUG010000047.1:0-10877 GCA_963534765.1 uncultured Oribacterium sp. | reverse complement strand
GCTATGAAGTTAGTACCATTATTTGATAAAGTTGTGTAGGAAAAAGAAAAGATGGAAGAAACCACTAAGAGCGGAATTGTTTTACCGGGACAGGAGGATAAGGAAAAACCGGGTCAGGCTGTGGTTATCGCTGTAGGTCCCGGCGGAGTTGTAGACGGTAAGGAGATTACCATGCAGGTGAAGGTAGGACAGCACGTTCTGTTCTCCCGTTATGCAGGTTCCGAGGTAGAGCTGGATGGAAAGAAGTATACCGTTGTTAAGCAGAATGATATCTTAGCAATCGTAGAGTAATAGAAAAAGGGAATTCCAAGGAGGTAAAATATGGCTAAAGAGATTAAATTTGGAGTAGAGGCAAGAAAGGCCTTAGGGGCCGGTGTAGATGCAGTGGCAAATACCGTGAAGGTTACCCTTGGACCTAAGGGAAGAAATGTAGTATTGGATAAGTCTTACGGTTCTCCGTTGATTACCAATGACGGTGTATCCATTGCCAAGGAAATTGAGTTAAAGGATCCTTATGAGAATATGGGCGCTCAGCTGGTTAGAGAAGTAGCTTCCAAGACCAATGACGTTGCCGGAGACGGAACCACCACCGCAACGGTTTTGGCACAGGCTATTGTGATGGAGGGTATGAAGAACCTGGAGGCAGGTGCCAACCCTATCGTGCTTCGTAAGGGAATTCGCAAGGCTGTGGATGCAGCGGTAGAGAGCATTAAGAAGCAGAGCTCCAAGGTAAAGGGCAAGGATCAGATTGCCAAGGTTGCCGGCATTTCCGCAGGAGATTCCACTGTAGGAGATATGATTGCCGACGCTATGGAGAAGGTTTCCAAGGATGGTGTTATTACCGTGGAAGAGTCCAAGACTATGCTGACAGAGCTTGACTTGGTAGAGGGAATGGAGTTTGACCGCGGCTATATCAGTGCTTATATGAGCACCGATATGGAGAAGATGGAAGCTAATCTGGATGATCCCTATGTATTTATTACCGATAAGAAGATTTCCAACATTCAGGATATTCTTCCTCTCTTAGAGCAGGTGGTAAAGACCGGTGCCAAGCTTTTAATCATTGCTGAGGACATCGAGGGTGAGGCTTTAACCACTCTTATCGTAAATAAGTTAAGAGGAACCTTCAATGTGGTTGCGGTAAAGGCTCCCGGATATGGAGATCGCAGAAAGGAAATGCTGAAGGATATCGCCATTTTAACCGGCGGAGAAGTGATTTCCGAAGAGCTGGGCTTAGACTTAAAAGATGCGACCATCGACCAGTGCGGTAGAGCAAAGTCCGTTAAGGTAAGCAAGGAAAAGACCACCATTGTGGAAGGTCTTGGCAAGAAGAAGGAGATTCAGGATCGTATTGCCCAGATTAAAGGACAGATTGAGACCACTACCTCCGACTTTGATAAGGAAAAGCTTCAGGAGCGTTTGGCTAAGCTTTCCGGCGGTGTTGCGGTAATTCGCGTAGGTGCTGCTACTGAAACCGAGATGAAGGAAGCTAAGCTTCGTATGGAAGATGCTTTAAATGCTACCAGAGCCGCTGTAGAAGAGGGTGTTATTGCAGGTGGCGGATCCGCATATATCCATGCACAGAAGGCAGTGGATAAGGTGGTTAACCAGTTAGAGGGCGATGAGAAGACCGGAGCAAAGATTGTTTCCAAGGCCTTAGAGGCTCCTCTTTATACCATCGCTTACAATGCCGGACTGGAAGGTGCGGTTATTGTGAATAAGGTAAAGGAAGGAAAGGAAAACTTCGGTTTCGATGCTTACAATGAAGAGTATGTTAATATGATGGAGGTAGGTATTCTGGATCCTGCCAAGGTGGCAAGAACCGCTTTACAGAATGCGGCTTCCGTTGCTTCCTCCTTACTCACCACAGAGTCTGTTGTAGCAGACATTAAGGAGCCGACTCCTCCTATGCCACAGATGCCGGGAGGAATGGGAGGAATGATGTAAGGAAATCCTTCTAAAAACTAGGCAAAGAAGAGAATATCGATTACAATGGGAAAAGGAAATAAACTGAGCTTAGGCTTAGCTTTATTTCCTTTTTCGCGACAAGAAAAGGAGGGGCAGAATGGAGAATTATGTGGAACATTTGGTAAAGGGAAAGATAGAGGCGAAGGATAAGGGAATACAGTTATTTGCAGTTATCTTTCCTTTGGCATTTCTTGTGCTTTGCTACTTTTTAGCAATTCCCTTTATTGCTCTTTTTCCGGTTCTTTTTTTGTCTTACTATCTGCTGAATTCCGTGGATAGGGAATACGAATATCTTTATCTTGGCGGAAGTTTTACTGTGGATCAGATTATTCATAGAGGAAAGAGAAAGCAGATGATAGAGATTAGCCCGGAGGAAATATTGGAGATACAGCCCTTTCGTCCGGAGAGAGAGGAAGGATGGAAGAGGGAAGGCATTTCCGTTCTTCATGTAGAGGGCTTGGGGGGAAACAGATCTTACTGTATTCTTTTCCAGAAACAAGGGAAAAAACAGGTTCTTGTTTTTGACGGAAAGGACAGTTTATTAAAAGAAATGAAGTTGCAGGCAAGAGGAAAATTTCAGGAGGAAGTATGAGGGATTTTGTAAGAGTGGCTACAGCCTGTCCTAAGGGAAGGGTGGCGGATCCGGAGTATAATCTGGAGCAAATGCTGATTTTGGCAAGAAAAGCAGAGGAGGAAAAGGTTTCTTTGCTGGTGTACCCGGAGCTTTGTCTGACCTCCTACACCGCCATGGATATGATTTATCAGCGCAGTCTTTTGGAGGCCGGAGAAAAGGCATTAATTTCCTTTTGCGAACAAACGAAGGAGATGGATGTCCTTTTTGTAATTGGCTATGGTTTGTTACTGGAAGGAAAATTATTCAATACCGGAGTGGTGACTTACCATGGCGATATCTTAGGGATTGTACCGAAGCAGTTTATTCCCAACCATGCGGAGTTTTATGAGAGAAGATATTTTCAGGAAGGAAAGGAAGAGGTTCGCTTTATCCCTAACATTTTAAAGGGAGAGGGCTATAGAAAGGAAATCCCCTTCGGGGCTTCCCTTCATTTTGTTCGGGAAGAGGATCAAAGATTCCGTCTTGCAGTGGAAATCTGTGAAGATCTTTGGGTTCCGGTTCCTCCCTCCAGTAAGCATGCACTTGCAGGAGCTACCCTTCTCGCCAACTGTTCCGCTTCTGATGAATTGGTAGGAAAGCGAGGAAGCAGAAGACGGCTTTTAGAGCATTACAGCGGGAATCTTCATGCCTCTTATCTTTATTCCAGTGCAGGTCCCTCCGAGTCTACCCAGGATATGGTATTCTCTGCCCACTGTCTGATTTCCGAAAATGGAAGAATCTTAAAGGAAAATCAGCCCTTTGAGGAGGGGATTTTCTGGGCGGATGTGAATCTTGCTCTTTTGGAAGGAGAAAGGATGCGGCAAAGCACCTACTTCGTAAAAGAGGAGCCTTCCTATACACAGTATTTTTCCATGAAGGATAAGCAGTATACCCTTCATCGTTTTGTGAGTCCCTGTCCCTTCCTGCCAAAGGCGGTAGAAAAGGAAGGAGATAGAGCAAGAGAGATTCTTTCCATTCAGTCAAGAGGCTTAAAAAAGCGGATGGAGCATGTGGGCTGTAAGAAACTGATTTTAGGATTAAGCGGCGGTCTGGATTCCACTTTAGCTCTTTTTGTATGTTTAGAGACCTTTGCCCTTTTGGGATATGATAAGGAAAATATCCTTTGCATCACTATGCCCTCCTTCGGTACCAGTAAGAAAACCCATGACAGTGCAGAGAAACTTGCCAAAGCCTTGGGAATCTCTTTGCGGGAAATCTCCATTGAGAAGGCTGTGCTACAGCATTTCTCCGATATTGGACATGACGGGGAGAAGAAGGATATAGTCTATGAAAATGCCCAGGCAAGAGAAAGAACCCAGATTTTGATGGACTTAGCCAATAAGGAAGGCGCACTTTTAGTGGGAACCGGAGATTTATCCGAATTGGCTTTGGGCTTTGCCACATACAACGGAGACCATATGTCCATGTACGGGGTAAACGGAGATATTCCCAAGACGGCTATTCCCATGCTTCTTCGAGAATTTGCAAGAAAGTCCGGTAATCAGGAATTGGAAACTGTGGTGGAGGAAATTATAGCCACTCCGGTAAGTCCGGAGCTTTTGCCACCGGATGCTACCGGAGAGATTAGTCAGCGGACGGAGGATGTGGTAGGACCCTACCTTTTACAGGATTTCTTCCTCTATCAACATCTACGCTACGGATTTTCCGCAAGAAATATCTATGACTTGGCTTGCTTTGCTTTCTCTAAGGAAAATCTTGCGAATAAGGAAAATGAACGGACTATTCCGGAATTCAGTCCTGCAGAAATCTTGAAAAACTTAAAAACCTTCTATAAGCGTTTCTTTGGCAATCAATTCAAACGCTCTTGCTTACCGGATGGGCCAAAGGTTGGTCGAGTAGCTCTATCTCCAAGAGGTGATTTAAGAATGGCCAGTGATGCCTGCGCAGAGGCCTGGATTTCTGAGCTTGCAGAGCTGGAAGCTTAAATGTCTGCAGCTTAAAGCTTAAAAGTCTGCAGCTTAAAGCTTAAAAGTCTGTAGCTTGAAGCTTCAAAGTCCATATAGACGTTTTCCGCTTGTTTTGTTATAATGTTTTATCGAGTTTTGCCTATTTTTTAAATTAGAAAGCGAAAGAGCTTCATGCATAGAATAGAATCTCCTCATAATGAGGGATTAAAAGAAATCAGGGAACTGACGAAAAAAGCCAAGAAACGATGGGAGAAGGGTATGTTTGTGGCGGAAGGGGAAAGACTTCTGCTGGATTTGCCTGCGTCCTCTTTGCTTCAGCTTTATGTGCAGGAAGACTACAAAGGGGCATTACCCAGAGGAATAGAGAAAGAGGATTCTCGGATTTGTATTCTGAGTAAGAAGGCTATGGAAAGTATTTCCACCACGGAGCACGGACAGGGAATTCTGGGCTTGCTTCGTTTTCCGAAGAAGGAAAAACCTAAAGGAGATCTGTTTCTGATTTTGGAAAATATTCAGGATCCGGGGAATTTGGGAACCCTTTTTCGTACGGCGGAAGCAGCGGGGGTAAATCATATTTTCCTAAGCAGGAATACGGTGGATCCCTTTAGTCCGAAAGTGGTTCGATCCACCATGGGCTCCCTTTTTCGCTTGCCCTTCAGCATTGAGGAGGATTTGTTTTTTCTCTGTGAAAGCTTGAAAAGTGCAGGGGTTCAGGTCTTTGCATTGGACTTGGACGGGAAAAAAACACATTTTCAGGCTGCCTTCCAAGGACCTTCCGCCTTTTTATTCGGTAATGAGGGCAATGGTCTTACAAAGGAACTGAGCCAATGTGCTACGGAAAAACTCCTTATTCCCATGGAAGGGAAGATAGAGTCCTTAAATGTTGCTACTTCAGCCAGTATAGTACTCTATGAGGCTGTTCGACAAAGAAGATATATAAAGGAGGAAGGATGACTTTAGCAGGACGTGATTTTATGAAATTACTGGATTATTCTAAAGAAGAAATTCAGGATATTCTGAATGTGGCCAAGAGACTAAAGAAAGAGAAGAAAGAGGCGGTAAGGCGCTATCCTCACGGAGAAGCCTGTGCCGGCAAGAACATTGTCCTGATTTTTGAAAAGGCATCCACCAGAACCAGATGCGCCTTTGAGGTGGCGGCAGCGGATCTTGGTGTGCATAGCACCATGTTGGATATGTCCACCAGCCAGATGGGAAAGAAGGAAAGTATTGAAGATACGGCAAGAGTACTTTCTACCATGTATGATGGCATTATGTATAGAGGCTATTCTCAGGAGGGAATGGAGGAGTTTGCCAGATATTCCTCCGTACCGGTATGGAATGCTTTAAGCGACCGTTTCCATCCCACTCAGCTTTTGGCGGATTTGTTAACGATTGAGGAGCGTTTCGGTAAGCTTAAGGGACTTAAGCTTTGCTATATGGGAGATGCCCGCTTTAATATGGGAAATTCCTATATGGTGGCCTGTGCCAAGATGGGCATGCACTTTGTGGCCTGCACCAAGGAAGGTTATTTTCCGGAGGAGGATTTGATTTCCGAGTGTCAGCAGATTGCAGAGGAAAATGGAGGCAGCCTTCGTTTTACGGAATCCGTGGCAGAAGGGTGTAAGGATGCGGATATTATTTGTACTGATGTTTGGTTATCCATGGGAGAGCCGGAGAGCCTCTTCGCCCAGAGAATTGCGGATTTACAGCCTTATCAGGTCAATGACACCGCATTTTCTTATGCCAAGGAATCTGCTATTTTCCTTCATTGCCTTCCTGCCTTCCACAATGCCAGAACGGAAATCGGCGCTAAAATTTATAAGCAGTTCGGTATTTCCGAAATGGAGGTAAGCGACAGCGTTTTTGAATCCGAGCGCTCTCTGGTATTTGAAGAGGCGGAAAACAGAATGCACACGATTAAGGCGCTTCTCTACCTCAGCTTGGGAGGAGCATAATGGAAAGACGGCTAAGAGGGAGAAATCCAAACAGGAAATATGATTTTCTCTATATTGGCATAGGTCTTGTGATTAGTATTATGGCGATTTTCGCTTTAACAAAGCCGGAGGAGAATCAGGTTCTCTTTCCTTTCATTTTCTTTTTTGCGGCCATTCTTCGTGTGGTCTATGTGTTGCAGGGAAGAGAAGAGGGAAAGAAGAGGCTTCTGTCTCTTTTTGTCGGTATTTTACTGTTGTTACTCAGCATCATCACAGGCATGAGCCTGTGGAGATAAGCCCTAAAAAGAAAGGATGTTCATTTGGAAAGAGAAGAATTAGAGAAAATACTTGCTTCTTTGCTGCAAAAGGCAAAAAGCAATAAAAACAGCATCGATTTAGGGGAAGTGCAGGAGGCAGTAAAGGAGTTTTCCCTAAATGAAGAGCAGATGGAGCAGGTTTTGCTTTTGCTGGAGAACAAGGGAATCGAGATTAATCCCATTCTGGATGAGGATGCGCTTAAAACCATAGAAAAGGACGGAGATAAGGCGGAACCGGATGCTCTCCTTCCGTTAGAAGATGACGATGACTTCGTAAAGGAAGAAGAGGGAGAGGAGATTGACCTGGATGCGGTGGATCTTCTGGAAGGAATCGGAACGGAAGATCCGGTTAGAATGTACCTGAAGGAAATCGGTACCGTACCCCTTCTTACCGCCGAGGAAGAATATGCTCTTGCCATGAAGAAGCAGGAGGGAGATGAATATGCTAAACAGAGGTTGATTGAAGCTAACCTTCGTTTGGTTGTTTCTATTGCCAAAAGATATACCGGCCGTGGAATGAGTTTCCTGGACTTGGTGCAGGAAGGAAATCTCGGTTTGATTAAAGGCGTGGAAAAGTTTGACCCGGAGAAGGGCTTTAAGCTTTCTACCTATGCTACCTGGTGGATTCGTCAGTCCGTAACCAGAGCCTTAGCAGACCAGGCCAGAACTATTCGTGTTCCCGTGCATATGGTGGAAACTATCAACAAGATGTCCAAGATGCAGAGAAAGCTGACCTTAGAGCTTGGCTATGAGCCTTCCGTAAAGGAACTGGCGGAGCATTTGGATATGACAGAGGAGAAGGTACAGGAAATCATGCAGATTGCCAGAGAGCCGGCTTCTTTGGAAACCCCCATCGGTGAAGAGGATGATTCCAATTTGGGAGATTTTGTGGCGGATACCAATGTTCTTTCTCCGGAGGGAAATGTGGAATCCGTAATGCTTAGAGAGCATATTGATACGCTTCTCGGGGATTTAAAGGAAAGAGAAAGACAGGTTATCGTGCTTCGTTTCGGATTAGAGGATGGACATCCAAGAACACTGGAAGAAGTAGGAAAAGAATTTAATGTTACCAGAGAGAGAATTCGACAGATTGAGGCAAAGGCTTTAAGAAAGCTGAGAAACCCTGTCCGTTCCAAGAGAATTCGAGACTTTTTACAGTAAGGAAGCTATGAAGAAAAATTATGAACAGCTGATGGAAAGCCATCTTCCGAAAAGCGGAGAAAAAAAGAGATTGCTACTCCATGTCTGCTGTGCTCCCTGCTCCACGGCAGTACTGGAGAGTTTGGAACAATATTTTTCCATCAGCATCTTCTTTTATAACCCGAACTTGGATTCGAAATCCGAGTTTGAACATAGGGCGGAGGAATGTAAGAGGCTGGTGAAGGAAATGGGCTTTTCTATGGATGTGATTGTTTCCGACTATATCCATGAGGAGTTCCTAGAGATAGCCAAGGGTTTGGAAAAGGAGCCTGAAAGAGGGGCCAGGTGCGATGCCTGTTTCAATCTTCGATTAGAAGAAACTGCCCAATACGGTGCCGCTTGGAATAAAGAACATCCGGATCAGGCTTTTGATTATTTTTGTACCAGCTTAAGCATCTCTCCTCTAAAAAATGCTGCCGTCTTAAATGAGATAGGAGAAGCATTGGGAGAGAAGTACGGAATCGCCTACCTGCCTTCGGATTTTAAGAAAAAGAGTCGATACCTTCGTTCCATAGAATTATCCAAGGAACATAATCTGTATCGGCAGGACTATTGCGGATGTGAATTTTCCAAGGCGGAAAGCATCAGAAGAAATAAGGAAAGAGAAAAAGCGGAAAGCTGCTCGAAATAGGAGGGGGATATGCTTAGTCAAGAGGTAAAAATCATCAATGAATCAGGATTACATTTACGTCCGGCCGGGGTGCTTACCCAAACCTGTATCCGATATAAAAGTGAAATTATTTTGCATTATGGAGAGCGTAAGATTGTAGGAAAGTCTGTGCTAAACGTGATGGCTGCCGGAGTAAAGCGAGGCAGTACCGTAGTGGTAGAATGTAATGGTCCTGACGAAGAAGAGGCCCTAAAGGCAGTGGTGGAAGCCATTTCCAACGGCCTTGGAGAAGGCCCGGAGGGCTCAGAGCCATTGTTCACATAAGACAAAAGGGGATGTAAAAATTCACATCCCCTTTTTTATTGCTACAATGATGAATGATTCGCTCTATACCCTTTGGAATAAGGGGCAATCTGAGCCCGATACTTGCAGGAATCCGGCGAAGTGAAGAACAGTATAAATCAATAAGTGAAGCGAATAATGCAGTATGGGTCTATAATGGGGGCAATCTGAGCCCGTCAGTACTTGCTGAAAGCGAGCAAAGCGAAGCTTGAAGTTAGTACTGTTACGAAGGCGAGGTTAGCGGGAGCGTGCCCCAATATTAGACCCATACTGCATTAGAGCGCATCTTTATAATAAATACAGTCCTTCAATACATAGGATTAAGCTAGCGAGAGCGTGCCCCTGTTTCAAAGGGGATAAGAGCAAAAATAGAGAAGTATTAAAGCCTATTCCGCCAAAATCCCCTTCAAAACCTCTACTGCATGTCCCAGTGTCTTACTGGTATCAATGGCTTCTACAGCACCGGCATCCATGTAGGCTGCATTACCCGGTTCAATGGGAAGCTTTGCCAGAAGTTCCAGTCCTTCTTTTTCAGCCAGCTCTTCAATATGGCTTTCTCCAAAGACGGATATTTTCTCCTCGCAGTGGGGACACTGGAGGTAGGACATATTTTCAATGATTCCCAAGATAGGAATATTCATCTTTTCCGCCATCCGTACAGCCTTCTGCACAATCATGGAAACCAGGTCCTGGGGGGAGGTGACAATCACGATTCCCGCCACCGGCATGGATTGAAATACAGTTAAGGGGACGTCTCCGGTTCCGGGAGGCATATCCACGAAGAGATAATCAATATCCTTCCATTCTACCTCCTGCCAGAATTGCTTTACCGCATTGGCAATCATGGAGCCTCTCCAGATTACGGGATCGGTTTCATTTTCCAAAAGCAGATTGGTGGAAATGATTTCCACGCCTCCTGCACTTTTCTCCGGCACCATGGACTTTCCGTCGCTGCTTAATGCTACGCCGTCGTGAGCCAGTCCGAAAGCCTTAGGAATGGAAGGCCCGGTAATATCCGCATCTAAAATTCCTACATGATAGCCCGCCTTATTCATTGCGGAAGCAAGTAAGGAGCAAACGGTGGATTTTCCCACACCGCCCTTTCCGGATACGATGCCGATTACCTTCTTTACGGAGGAACCGGGGGCTAAGGGTAACTTCTGAATTCCCGCACTTTTACTTGGACAGCCGGATGAGCAGCTGCTACAGTTGGAGTTGCAGGAAGATGGATTTTGTTCTGCCATAATATTTCCTTTCTCTATACCTTTTCCTTCTTTAGAAAAGCCACAAAGCTCTCTAAGGAAGGAGAGTTGTTTTTGTTGTTATACAGAAAAGCAATTCTTCGCTTCTGTATAGGTTGGGGAAGTTTGATTTCCACCAGCTGTCCATTTTTTAGATCCTCCGCCACGAAGTCTCGAATCACCCAGGCAATGCCGATGCCGATTTTGGCTGAGTCAATCAGAAGATCCATGGTGTTTAATTCCATAATCTGGGGACAGTAAATCTGATTTTCCTTCAGATAATTCTCAATATGATGCCGGGAGAGATTTTGTTCCTCCAAAAGCATTACATTGGCATCCTGAAATAAGGAAAAGGCTTCGCCCCGAATCTTTTTCAGATTATGCAAATATTGGGGGGCTGCCACCAGAATATCCTCCACCTCCCGCTCCATCAGAATCTCCTGATTGATGCCAAGCTTCTTCGGAAGAGCGGCTAAAGCCAGATCAATCTGATGATCCTCCAACAGATGGAGAGTTTTTCCGCTATCCTGATTCTTCAAACTGATACGAATATTGGGATATTCCTTCATAAAAGCCTTCAGATAGGGAAGAAGAATAAAACGGCAAAGGGTGCTGCTGGCACCGATATCCAGATGACCGATATGAAAGTCCTTCATTTTCTGGAGGGTTTCTTCCGCCTCCTGAATATGGGCAAAGGCATCCTTAATATACTGAAATAAAACCT
>CAUSUG010000046.1:0-10949 GCA_963534765.1 uncultured Oribacterium sp. | reverse complement strand
GTACAATGTAAACAAAACCCCGGAGCTGAAACAGTACGAATCTGAATTACAAGCGGAATCTTTGTATGAAGAATCCCTGGCACAGGAAAGCTTGTTGGCTAAGGAAAAGGCGGAAGAGGAGGAGAAAGCAAAAGAGGCCTTGATTTGGAAGAAAAAAGATATTCAGAAGAACAGGGTAAAGGTAAAGGGAATTTATATTACAGACCTTACCGCCGGTTCTCCGAAAATGGAGGATATCTTATCGAAAATGAAGGATACGGAGCTGAATGCTTTAGTCGTTGATATTAAAAATGATAACGGACAAATCATATATCAGATGAACAATGGCGGACAGCAGGAGTTCTACAATACGACGAATATCGTCAAAGACTTACCGGCATTAGTAAAAAAATGCCATGAACAGGGACTGTATTTAATTGCCCGTTTGGTTTGTTTTCGCGACCCTGCCATGGGAGAAGTTCATCCGGAATGGATGAATCAGAAGGCGGATGGAAGCTTATTTAAAGACAATAGCGGGATGACCTGGATTAATCCTTATAAAAAAGATTATTGGAATTATATTGCTTCTGTGGCGGAACGTTGTGCTGATGACGGATTTGATGAAATTCAGTTGGATTACGTTCGATTTTGTACAGAGAAGGGTATGAAGGAAGTACAGTACCCGGAAGAATCAGAGATTAATAAAACCCAGATCATTACAGAATTTGTACAGTATATGTCAGATCGTTTAGCGGAGAAACAAGTCTTTTTTTCTACGGATGTTTTTGGAACCATTATCGGTTCCTATGTGGACAGTACCGCTGTAGGACAGGATTATTCCGATATGGCCACTTCCGTGGATTATATGTGTCCTATGATTTATCCCTCTCACTATGGAGACGGAAATTTCGGTATAGAACATCCGGATACGGATCCCTACAAAACGATTTACTCTGCTTTAAAGTCGTCTCAGAAGGAGCTGGCTTTGGCGAAAAGCGGAGACAGTTATCAGGCAATGGTTCGTCCCTGGTTACAGGGCTTTACCGCATCCTATCTACAGCATTATATTCCATATGAAAAGGAACAATTCCGGGCACAAATTCAGGCTGTATATGATAGCGGATATGATGAATGGTTGTTTTGGAATGCGGGAAGTAATTATGATTTTTCCTATTTCTATACCAAGGAAGAGGGGGCATCGGTACAATCCGCAGCTAAGACGAATCAGGAAGGAAATAATGGATAAGAAAAACTTTGATAAAGAGTTTATTATTGAAGAAGAGTTGAAAAAACTCCCGGCAATGCCGGGAGTTTATTTAATGCATGGCGACATGGATGAAGTGATTTATGTTGGAAAAGCGAAGATTCTGAAAAACAGAGTCAAACAATATTTTCAAAAATCCACGAAAAAATCCGTGAAAATTCAACAGATGGTTGCCCAAATCCGACGCTTTGAATATATTGTGGTGGATTCAGAGATAGAGGCTTTGGTGCTGGAATCCAATCTGATTAAAGAATATAAGCCTCGTTATAACACTCTGTTAAAGGATGACAAAGCCTATCCCTATATTCGATTAAGTGTGGAAGAGCCATATCCCAGACTTTTTGCCTCCCGTAATAAGAAGATTAAGAGTTCAAAATATTACGGCCCCTATGCTTCCATGGAACGGGTCAATGAGGTGATTGAGTTACTCAGAAAAACCATGCATATTCGGAATTGTAATAAAGTATTTTCGGAGGATAATCCTTTACCCCGCCCTTGCATTTACTATGATATGGGACAATGCCTGGGACCTTGTGTTTTAAAGCAGACCAAGGAGGAATATAGAGCCTCCATTCCAAAACTTACAGAGTTTTTATCCGGAAAAACCGAAGCAACCCTTAAGGAGTTGGAAGAGAAGATGTTGGAAGCATCGGATCGTTTGGATTTTGAAAAAGCTATGGAATTTCGAGATTTGATTCAGGCAATTCAAAGTTTACAAAACAAACAAAAGATTACTGCTTTGGACGGTGAGGACAGGGACATTATAGGATTACGAAGAGACCATAGTGACTGTATTGTGCAGATTTTCTTCGTTCGTGACGGAAAAATTATCGGCAGAGATCACCAGTTTTTACGAATCGATGAAGAACAAAGTGATGGAGAAATCTTAGCCAGCTTTTTACAACAGTTTTATAACGGTACACCTTTTATTCCGAAGGAAATCCATTTACCCGTTGAGCTTCCGGATCAAAAGATTTTGGAAGAATGGTTAAGCTTTGTGAAGGGAAAGAAGGTTTATATTCTGGTTCCCAAGCAGGGGGATAAAGAGAAGCTGGTAGAGCTGGCAGGAAAGAATGCAGGCATTTTGATGCTTCGCTACGTGGAAAAATACAGAATGGAGGAAAAGAAACGAAAAGAAGCTTTGGAGGAACTGAAAAATGCCTGTGGGCTTCCGGAAATTCCTAAAAGAATCGAATCTTATGATATTTCCAACACCTCCGGTGCTCTTACGGTGGGCTCCATGGTGGTTTATCAGGAAGGAAAAGAAAAACCCAACGAATATAGAAAATTTAGAATACAAAGTATAGTAGGGCAGGATGATTACGGAGCGATGAAGGAGATGCTCAGTCGCCGTTTTTCTCATGGCTTAAAGGAACAGGAGGAAAACAAGGCGGAAGGAAAAGAAGATCATCTGGGCCGTTTTTCGCAATTTCCCGATTTGATTTTAATGGATGGAGGAAAAGGACAGGTCGGTATTTGTGAATCCGTGTTGAAAAGTCTGGGAATATCCATTCCTGTTTGCGGAATGATTAAGGATGAGCATCATCGTACCAGAGCATTGTTGGTTGGAAATCAAGAATACCCCTTATCGGAAAGAAGTGAATGCTTTAAACTTCTTACCAGAATTCAGGATGAGGTACATCGCTTTGCCATTAGCTATCATCGCTCCTTACGAGGAAAGGAGCAGATCCATTCACTTCTGGAGGATATTCCCGGTATTGGACCTGTACGGAGAAAGGCTTTAATGAGAAAATTTCGAGATCTGGAGGGGGTTGCCCATGCCGATTTTGAAGAATTACTTTCCTGCCCCGGTATGGATGAAAAAAGTGCACAGGCTGTATTGTATTTTTTCAAGAACAGAAATAGAATGGATGAGTAAGTAATGTGAATTAAATATTACGAAAAATTCAGATTCAGCAAGCTTTTTAAGGCTTTATAATTCGCTTTTTTCCTTGCTTTATAAATCACAAGTATTTATATATTATGGCAATAAATGCTTGTAAAAGTAGAGCTTTCGCCGTAATATTACTAAAGAATTAACAATCTTTTGTAGAGGAAGGATGAGTAACATTTTATCGTGTCAGGCGATAATAATCCATAATATCAGTAAGTTGAAGAAGGAGATGAGAAAAGTGGTTAAAACAATTTTACTCAGACAGCACATCGGTGCACCTGCTACACCGGTAGTGAAAGTAGGGGATTCCGTTAAAAGAGGAACCTTACTTGCTGCACCGGAGAAACTTGGTGCCAATGTGCATTCCAGTGTGGACGGTGTGGTAAAAGAAATTACCGAGGAAGCGGTCATCATTGAGGCCTCCGAGAAGCAGAGCGATGATTACGTAAAGATTGAGGGCGAGAATACTCTTGATTTGATTAAAGCCGCAGGAATCGTAGGAATGGGCGGTGCCGGATTCCCCACTGCAGTGAAATTAAACATCGACTTAAAGGGCGGATATATTCTGGTTAATGCTGCGGAGTGTGAACCATTGCTGGAGCATAATATGAAGCAGATTATGGAACAGCCCGAAAAGACTCTGCGGGGTATTGATTACTGTATGAAGGTAACCAATGCGGCTAAGGGTGTGATTGCCATTAAGAAGAAGCATGAAGAAGAGATTAAAGTTCTTCTTTCCTTACAGGAGAAGTTCCCGAATATCTCTATTCATCTTTTACCGGATATTTACCCGATGGGAGAGGAAAGAGCCGTTGTTCGTGAGGTTCTCGGTAAATTACTTCCTCCCACTTCCCTTCCCTCAGAGGCGGACTCCGTAGTAATTAACGTGGAGACCTGCCTTCGAATCGCTGAAGCCGTTGAAGATAAGAAGCCAAGCTTCTTAAAGAACATTTCCATCGGCGGTAAGTTAAAGAAGGGAACCAAGACACAGGTCTTCATGGATGTTCCTATCGGTACCACGGTAGGAGAGCTTATCGAGATGGCCGGCGGCATTGAGGGAGAGTACGGCGAGATTGTTCTTGGCGGACCTTTTACCGGTAAGGCTGTTGAGCTTTCCACTCCCATTACCAAAACCAGCGGCGGTATTTTAGTTACCGAACCCTTTAAGGATTTAAAGGGAGCAAAGATGGGTATTCTTCTTTGTGCTTGTGGCGGAAATCTGGAAAGAATGGAAGATTTGTGCAAGAAGTACAATGCCGTAGTTACGGATGTGCAGGCTTGTAAGCAGGCTGAAGACGTTCGTGGAACACTGAAGTGCCAGAACCCCGGAAACTGTCCCGGACAGGCACAGAAGATTTTACACTTCAAGAATGCAGGATGCACCGATGTTATTATCGGAAACTGTAGTGATTGTACCAACACGGTTATGGGATCTGCACCGAAGATGAATCTGAATGTTCATCATCAGACTGACCATATCTTTGAAACCGTTGGTATGGAGCCTATGCGTTACTTGACCAAGTCCAAGGTTGTGGAGCAGTTACCGGTAGATGATAAGGGCCGTCAGCTTCCATTCCCAAAGGAAGAGGAAAAGAAAGAGCAGGCAGCGGAGCAGGAATTCAGCTTTTCTACCATGCTGGATGATGGATTATTCCATATCCATGTGGAGGAAGGCCAAGATATTCATATAGAATTTTCATAAGAAAGGAAGCAAAATATGTCTATTTCAGCAGAGTATGCAGAAGAGCACAAGAGCAGTCCGGCGGTGTTATGCTGTAGGGCTGAGGAGGGGGTAGTTCTCTCCAGCCACAACTTGGAGGATCCTGAAATCTTTGATGATTTGGTAGATCAGGGATTGTTGAAGTTGGATGGTTGCTTAACCATTGGCGATGTTTTAGGAGCTAAGCTTTTAAAGACCTGTGATTCTCTCACACCTCTTACAAAGGATTTGGTAGAGCTTGCTGATAAGCCTGCAGAGGCAGCGAAAGAGGAGGCTTCGGCAGCTTCCGCTGTTGCAGCTCCGGCAGCTCCTTTAGGAGCAGTAGCAGCACCGGCCTTAGGAGGTAGCTTAAAGATTCACATCGGTGAAGGTAAGGGAATCGACATTCAGATTCCTGTAGGCGCTTTAGGCGGAGCATCCGGCGTTCCTGTAGTATCTAACGCGGCACAGGCTGTGGCAGGTAATGCAGGTGTTGCAGCTCCCGGAGCTGTTGATACGGACGAGGAAGTAGTAGTTCGTAGCCTTACCAGAAAGCACTTCAAGATTACCGAGGTTAAGAGAGGACCAGAAACTAAGTTAGAGGGTACCGTTCTTACCATTCGTGAAGGCATTGAGAAGGAATGTGTTGATTCTCAGAAGCTTGTAGTGGATCTGAAGATTGATATCATTACTCCGGATCAATATCATACCTACTCCAACACCATCATGGATGTTCAGCCTATCGCAACCAAAGAGGGGGATGATGAAGTTGGAACCGGAACAACCCGTGTATTAGACGGCGTTGTTATGGTGGTTTCCGGAACCGATGAGAATGGTGTTCAGATTGGTGAGTTCGGATCCTCCGAAGGATACCTTGATGAGAATATTATGTGGGGACGTCCCGGTTGTCCTGACAAGGGAGATATCTTCATTAAGACCAATGTAACCATCAAAGAGAAGACTAACATGGAGCGTCCGGGACCATTGGCTGCTCACACAGCAACTGACTTAATCACCGATGAAATTCGTAAGGTATTAAAGAAGGCTGATGAGAGCTTGGTTGTTGACACTGAAACCTTTAACCAGGTAAGAAGACCCGGTAAGAAGAAGGTTGTTATCGTTAAGGAAATCATGGGACAGGGAGCAATGCATGATAACTTACTCCTTCCTGTTGAGCCTGTTGGTGTACTTGGTGCTAAGCCTAACGTTGATATCGGAAACGTTCCGGTAGTAGTTTCTCCATTAGAGATTCTTGATGGATGTATCCATGCATTAACCTGTATCGGACCTGCATCTAAGGAGATGTCTCGTCACTACTGGAGAGAGCCGTTGGTATTAGAGGTTCTTCATGATCATGAAGTGGATTTAACCGGTGTTGTATTGGTTGGATCTCCACAGATTAACGCTGAGAAGTTCTATGTTTCTCGTCGTGTAGGTATGACCTTAGAGGCTATCGGACCGGATGGTGCATTTGTAACCACTGAGGGATTCGGAAACAACCACATTGACTTTGCTTCTCACATCGAGCAGATCGGTAAGAGAGGAATCAAGGTTGTAGGTATGTCCTTCTGTGCTAACCAGGGTGCTCTGGTAGTAGGTAACAAGTACATGACCAGCATGGTAGATAACAATAAGTCCGAGGGTGGAATCGAGAACGAGATTCTTGCTAACAACACTCTTTGTGCTGAAGATGCTATCCGTGCATTAAGCATGTTGAAGGCTGAGATGGCTGGCGAAGAAGTGAAGAAGGCAGAGCGTAAGTGGAATCCAAACGTAAAGACTCAGAATATCGAGCTGGTTTCCAACGTTACCGGAAAGCCAATCGAGCTTGTTGAGAATGAAACTTCTCTTCCAATGAGTGATAAGTTCAAAGAGAAGTACATGAACGCATAATTATGGCTAAATACACAGATAAGATCATTTACATGGAGGGTATCATCGTGGAGGTTCACGACGGTGCCGTGGGGATCGATTTAAAGGGCCGCCTAGGCTTTCTAAAAATCCCTATGCGGATGCTCATTTCCGATTATGAAATTAAAGTCGGTCAGGAGGTTGGTTTCAATATGAGTTTTATTGAGCAATTGAGTCCGGATGTAAATGAAAAATACATTAGTAATATTCAAAAGCGCCAAGAGCCGTAGAATAATTACATAAAAAATTTATGAAAGGAGAAAGACATGGGTAATACTGTAGTAAAAGGGATGCAGTCTGAGATCTTCGTACCTGTTACTCCTCCACCTGTATGGGCTCCTGTCACAAAGCCGTTAAAGGATATGGTTATCGCCATTGCAACGGCTGCAGGTGTGCACCATAAAGATGACAAGCGTTTTAACCTAGCTGGTGATTTTACCTTTAGAGTTATCAAGGATACAATGCCTTCTAGCGAACTAATGGTATCACATGGTGGTTACGATAACGGTGACGTTAACAAAGATATCAACTGTATGTTCCCAATTGATCGTCTTCATGAGTTGGCTAAAGATGGTGTAATTAAGGGGGTAGCTCCTGTACACTTCGGATTCATGGGCGGTGGTGGAAACCAGGAAAAGTTCAAAAACGAGACAGGTCCGGAAATTGCCAGACAGCTGAAAGAGGAGGGCGTTGACGCCGTAATCCTCACCGCTGGCTGAGGAACTTGCCATCGTTCTGCCGTGCTTGTGCAGAGAGCTATTGAGGCCGCAGGAATTCCTACAATTATCATTGCTGCGTTACCTCCTGTCGTAAGACAGACCGGTTCCCCCAGAGCAGTTGCTCCTCTCGTTCCGATGGGTGCAAATGCCGGAGAGCCAAACAACAGAGAAATGCAATACAATATCGTAAAGGATACCTTAGAGCAGCTTGAGGAAATCGAGTCTGCAGGTAAGATTGTTCCTTTGCCATATGAATACGTTGCGAAGGTATAATGCCAAGAAATGGAAGCATGATCTTCATGCTTCCATTTTTTTCTAAATTTCCTTGGAGGACAGAATGAGTGAAGAAAGAGTATTGAGACAGTTAGCGATTAAGGCTTTTCATGTTCGTGCTGTTTCAGAGGGAGAGAAAGTCTCCTTGAAAAAAGAGGAAAATAAAGAATACAGCTTGGTGATTAATCCCAATCGTTTAAAGGACTTCGCTAAGCAGGAAGAACTGATTGAAGATTGCAGTCTGAAAATCATTCATAAAAACGAAAGACATATTCCCATTAATTCTATTATGGATATTATGCCTATTTCCACCAAAGTCTTGGGAAAAATAGGAGAGGGAATTAGCCATACTTTAACCGGAGTGTATGTAATCCTCACCGCTACGGATACGGAAGGAAACTATGTTTCCGCCTTTGGAAATTCCGACGGATTTTTAGATGAACAGGTTGTGTTCGGTCGTGCCGGTACCCCGGGGCCGGAGGACATTATCATCTTAATTGATGTGGTTTTACAGGCAAAGGCCGGATATTCCAGACCGGGCCCTGATGCCTGCCATAGACTATGTGATCATTTCTGTCAGGAAATTCGTGATGTATTAAAAAAGACCAACGGTTCTTTCTGTACGGAGCGTCACGATTTTAAGGATGTAGAACGTCCGGGTAAGGAAAAGGTTGTTTTGGTGAAGATGGTTTCCGGTCAGGGAGCGATGTATGACACCAGATTCCTTCCGGATGAACCTTCCGGTTTTATAGGATCTCATTCGATTATTGACATTACCGGTGCGCCGATGATTATTTCTCCCAATGAGTATCGTGATGGCGCTATTCGAGCATTATATTAAGAGGAGGAGCTTATGGGAATTGGACCATCAACCAAAGAAACCACCCTGCATCATTTTCGTGACCCTCTGGTAGAAGAGCTTTGCGATGACACTGACTTGGATTTTGTGGGAATCATGATTGCCGGAATTCCACAGGATAACGTTAATAAACTTTTTACCGGTAGTCGTGTAGGTGCTTGGGCTGAAGCCCTTCGTGTAAAAGGGGCAATTGTCAGTGAAGACAGCTGGGGAAACAGCAACGTGGATTTTGCTCAAGCCATTGAAGAAATCGGTAAAAGAGATATTGCGGTTGTAGGAGTTTCCTTTGTGGGAACCCAGGGAGCCTTTGTGGTTACGAATCAATATATGAACACTATTGTGGACTTTAACAAGAGTGAAGAAGGCATTGAAACCAATGTTGTCGGGGAAAATAATATTGTTGCCCAGGATGCAAAGAAGGCAAAGGCACTTCTGAAGCTGAAAATGAGAGCAGTTAAAAGATAAGCACCTTAGAAAGAATTCCTAAATGGAACATGGGGATTCTTTCTTTTTTTGGCCTTTTTAAGGCAATCCCTCGATTTTCCTATGATTATCTTGTATGATAAAAAAGCTATGTAAAAATAAGCGAAAAATTTACTTTGAAGATAATGTACGTAGCATGAGAGTAAATTTGAAATAGAATATATACTGATTAGCTTAAATCCGGAACAAATCTTTTGGAAATACTATGGAGTAAATAAAACTTATGGAGAGTACGCAGAATCTTGATGTTCAACAATTATCCAATGTAGAAAAGTCTGAGGAAAAGAAAGAATCAAAGCATCTGATTATTGGAACTGCAGGGCATATTGATCATGGAAAAACCGCCTTAATTAAGGCCTTAACCGGATATGACGCGGATCGACTGGAAGAAGAAAAAAAGAGAGGAATGACCATAGAGCTGGGCTTTACCTCATTAGCTCTTCCGGACGGTCAGAAAATTGGAATCGTGGATACTCCCGGTCATGAAAAATTTGTAAAAACCATGGTGTCCGGAGCTGTGGGTATGGATTTGGTTATGGTGGTTATTTCCGCAAAGGAAGGCATTATGCCCCAAACCAGAGAACATCTCAGTATTCTGTCCCTTCTTGGAATCAAGAATTTTATTATTTGCTTAACAATGATTGATCTTGTTTCTTCGGAAGAAGTGGAAATAAGAAAAGAGGAAATTACAGATTATCTGGAGGAGCAATTTTCTTTTACCGTACCAATTTTCCCCCTTTCTTCTTTTAGCAAAGAAGGAATTCCGGATTTAATAAAATATCTATCTACCTTGCATGAATTTATTCAAGGTAAGCCTGAACAGGGAATTTTCAGAATGTTTGTGGACCGGGCTTTCTCTATTGCAGGAGCGGGAACCGTTCTTACCGGAACGGCAATGTCAGGACGAATAGAAGTTAAAAAAGAGTATGCCCTCTATCCGAAGAATTTACCGGTTAAAGTCAGAAATCTGCAGGTTCATGGAAAGGACAGTGATATTGCGGTTGGCGGAGAAAGAGTTGCCGTGAATTTATCCTCGGTAGATAAGTCTCTTTGTCAAAAAGGGGATGTACTGGCGGAGAAGGATTTACTCTATCCCAGTTCCTTATTGGATTGCAGAGTTCAGGTAGATAATGCCTTAGAACAATCCATAAAAAACAACAGAAAGCTGGAGCTTCTTTTAGGAACAAGACATGTGCTGTGTAAGCTGGTTTGCCTGGAGGAGGACGGAATTCCCAATAAGAGCTCCGCTTTGGTTCAGTTACAGTGCGAAGAACCTGTGGTAGCCTTAAGCGGGGATCGATTTATCCTAAGAGATGAATCTCAAAAGCTAACCATTGGCGGGGGAAAGGTTATAGATCCTTTGCCCAAGGGCAGGCATAGAAGAGGGCGTTTTCAAACGGAACGGCTGAGAAGTCTGGAAGATGCGGATGAAGGCATTTTACTCCAAAATTTTTTCCACAAGAAAAAAGGCAATTTTCTGGCGCTTTCCGCCATTCGAAAGGCTTTTCCCGGATATGGCAATATCGAAAAGGCCTTAAGAGAGAAGGAAGAAACAGGAGAAATTACCAGCATCCTTTTGCAGGGAGAAAAATATCTGATTCTTAAAGAGGATTTGGAAGAGAAAGAAAAACAAATTCAGTACTATATGAAGGATTTTTATCAAAGAAATCCTTATAAAATCGGAGAAAAAACTTCGGTATTGTACAGTCGTTTTTTCAGCTCCTACAATAGAAATCTTTATAAGGCGCTTCTGGAGTATTGGCGTGAAAAGGAAATTTTCCGAATATCCTACGATATTCTTGCCTTAAAAGATTACAAGATGAAGAAGGATGAAAAATATACCAAGATTGCCAATACTTTGATTACTC
>CAUSUG010000045.1:0-11018 GCA_963534765.1 uncultured Oribacterium sp. | reverse complement strand
AAATACTAAAAAATAATATTTGTTATTATTTACCCTTTGTCCTAGTTTTGAGCTTAATTAATTTTGTATCTTGCCGATAATCTAATACTTACATAGGACCGTAAGCAAAATATCATCATCTTAAGCTGTTAGTATGCAAAATAGTATGCAAAAATGATGAAGACCAAGATATTGGACACATCCTAGGAGGGGATTATGAAAAAGAGATGGAACCAGTCCACTAAATTAGCCTTTTTTTCGATTGGGAGTATTCTGCTTTTGCTCCTTACCGCATTTGCCGGTGTAGTAAATAAGGTGCAAAGCAAAAAAGCTACAGAGCTTATAAAGGAGCAGTTTGAATTAACCGTGGCTGCCGGAGACTATTCCGATGGTAGTGTTACCCTGAGTAAAACCTCCAGAGCCTATGCCGCAACAGGCGATAAGGCTTATTTGGATGCCTACAACAAGGAACTGACCGTGGATAAAAACCGGGAAAATGCCGTGGAGGTCATGCATAAATACGGTTTAAGCGAGTCCGAAGAGGCCGCCTTAAAGGAAATGTCCGATGCCTCTACCTATCTTGCCGGTTTAGAGGCTCAGTCCTTTACCATGGTGGAACAGGGAGATCTTAAGGGAGCCTTGGACTTACTCTACAGTCAGGACTATCAGGAGAAGGAGCAGGCGGTTTCCGATGACTATGACACTCTTTATGATGAGGTAGCGGAAAGAACGCAGGGAGAGAGTCATGCTGCAGAACAAATGGCTGCCCTGACCCAATTTCTCAGCCTTTTCCTCCTGATCCCCACCATTATTTTCGTACTCATAACCGTGTTCTTCGTTCGGACAGAGCTGATGAAGCCTCTCCTTGCTATCAAAAATTGTATGCTGGGACTTTCTCAGGGTGAACTGATGAATACCCATTTGGCTCTTCCCGTAGATGAAACCGAGGTGGGAAGCACCGTAAAGGCCATTAAGGATATGAATGCCCACTTAAAGTCCGTTATTGCGGATATCGTAAGCCGTTTAGGCAATATGGCTGCCGGAAATTTCCGGGATGAAGCCGCTTGCCCGAAGATGTACAAGGGAGATTATTCCGCCATCTGTGAATCCTTGAAGACCATCCAGTCCATGCTGAAGGGCACCTTGCAGGAAATTGACCATGCCTCTAAAGAGGTCAATGCTTCCGCCAAGGAAGTTTCCCACGGCAGTGATGTGCTTTCTCAGGGAGCCGCTGAACAGGCCAGCTCCTTGGAAGAGCTTTCCGCTACCATTCAGGCCGTATCCGATCAGGTACGAAACAATGCAGACAATGCGGAAAATGCCGCTCTCCTTTCCAAAACCACAGAGACGGAGCTGGAGTCCAGCAGTACACAAATGAATGCCTTAAATGACTCCATGAGTGAAATGAACCATACCGCTCAGGAAATCAGCAACATTATTCATACTATTGACGACATTGCTTTCCAGACCAATGTCTTAGCCTTAAATGCAGCCGTTGAGGCGGCAAGAGCCGGAGAATTCGGCCGTGGCTTTGCCGTGGTTGCGGATGAAGTTAGAAATCTTGCCGGAAAATCCGCAGAGGCGGCAAAGAACACCACCGCCCTCATTGAAAACACCGTCCGCTCCATCGAGATCGGTTCTCAAATGACTGAGGAAGCCACAAAGTCCTTGGCACAGATTGTGAAGCGTTCTCAGGAAATGCATGAGAAGATTACGGAAATCGCAAGCCTTTCTCAAAGCCAGTCCAAATCCGTAGAAGAAATTGCCCAGGGCTTGGAGCAGGTATCCGCTGTGGTACAGCATAACTCCGCTACTGCGGAAGAGTCCGCTGCCAGCAGCGCAAAGCTTTTCGATCAGGTACAAAACATGGAAGAGCTTTTGGCAAAGTTCAAACTTTAAAGCTATGCTATAGAGCTAGATATAAAAGCAATTCAAGAAACTATAGATTTCATTATGCTATCCCTCCATCGCCTGGGCCTTCGGGTCCGGGTGATTTTTTATTCTTAACGAGTATCGCACGCGTAGTGTGCGATATCTCGTTGCCTCTCCCCCGGCTAAAGGTTTCCGAGCCTTCACTCCTCTGCCCGCCACAGTTCTTCCGGGCTTCTCCATCAGCCCCGACCGAATTCCCTCCCCCCATTGACCGACCGAAAAAATGGTCTTATTATCAAGATGTTTATCTCGTTGGCTAATCTATTGGAGGATAAAAAATGAAATTTAAAGATATGCCCTATGAGCGCATTTCCGTAGAAAGCATTAAAGAGGAAATGAAGACGCTGATTCAGAAGCTAAAGGAAGCCAAGGATTTCGAAGAGGCGGAGGCTCTTTTCTTAGAAAATGAAAAGCTGCAAGGCCATGTATTTACCATGTGCAACCTTGCCCTGGTTCGCCACTCCATTAATACGGAAGATAAATTCTACGATGAGGAACAAAACTATTGGAACAATGCCTATCCTCAGATTCAGGAATTTAATCAGGAATGGACTAAGGCCCTTTTAGACTCTCCCTTTAAAGATAATTTTGCCAAAAAATATGGGAACATTATGTTCCTGAATGCGGAAATCGACTTAAAGACATTTTCCCCGGAAATCATCCCCATGATGCAGGAGGAAAATGAGCTGACCACCGCCTATGAAAAGCTTCTGGCCGGTGCGCAGATTCCCTTTGAAGGAAAAATCTACACCATTTCCCAGATGTCTCCCTTTAAAAATGACAAAGACGATGCCAGAAGACTGGCCGCTTGGAAGGCGGAGGGACAATGGTATAAGGACAATCAGGGAGAGCTGGACCGTTTGTATGATAAGCTTGTGCATCTTAGGGATCAAATGGGGAAGAAGCTGGGCTATACCGACTTTACCGAGCTTGGCTATTACCGCATGAGAAGAAACTGCTACGACAAGCAGGATGTGCAAAAGTTCCGTGAGGCTGTGCAGAAATATGTGGTACCCGTTGCCGCAAAGATTTACGAAAGACAGGCTGAGCGACTGGGCAAATCCTATCCCCTAAGCTATGCGGATGCGGCCATTGAGTTCCGCTCCGGAAATCCGAAGCCAAAGGGAAATCCGGACGAGATTGTTGCCTCCGGAAAGAAGTTCTATGACTGGCTTTCTCCGGAAACGTCAGAATTTTTTAATCACATGATTGATGATGAGTTAATGGATCTGCTCTCCACCAAAGGAAAGCAGGGTGGGGGATATTGCACCTCCTTCCAGGACTACAAGACACCTTTCATCTTTGCCAACTTTAACGGCACCCAGCATGATATTGAGGTGATTACCCACGAGGCAGGTCACGCCTTTGCCGCTTACCTGAATCGCAATCGGGTGCCCTATGAGTGCATTTGGCCAAGCCTTGAGGCCTGCGAAGTCCATTCCATGTCCATGGAATTCTTTGCAGAGGCATTTTCCCAGGAGTTCTTCGGGGATGATGCCGGAAAATACAATTATTCTCACTTGGCTGGCGCTTTATGCTTTATTCCCTATGGCACCATGGTGGATCATTTTCAGCATATCGTATACGAAAATCCGGAGCTTAGCCCTGCGGAGCGACACGCCAAATGGAAGGAGCTGGTGCAGATTTATCAGCCTTGGTTAAAGCTGGATGGAGAAATTCCTTTCTATAGTGAGGGAGAGGGCTGGCAGAGACAGCACCATATCTACTCTTCTCCCTTCTACTACATTGACTACTGCCTGGCACAAACCGTTGCTCTCCAGTTCTGGAACCTGATTCAGAAGGATCAAAAGGAAGCTTGGCAGCACTATATGGCTTATACCAAGCAGGGCGGTTCTGTGGTTTTCACAAAGCTGTTAAAGAATGCCGGTCTGGAAAGCCCCTTCCAGGAGAGCTGTCTGAGAGGAATCTGCGATACCGCGGCGAAATATCTTGCGGATTATGATTTAAACGGAATTGCATAGGGAAAATGTGAAGCCTAGCTTAGGAAAGAGAAAAAGCCCAGTATATAAAAAGTACGCTTGATTCAAGTTATTGAAGAAAAGCGAACAGTCTACTGGTGAGAAAAAAATAACTAGACTTATTTGATAAAAAAATGGAGAAAGTTTAGCTGATGAAACAGAATAACAAAGCACTGGAAGAGCTTGTTGAGGAAATCAAGGCCCTTCCGGAAAATCAAAGCTATACAGAACGGGGCATTCCTCCCATTTTTCAGTTCCATGAAGAGTCCCGGATTCTTCTGGTGGGACAGGCTCCCGGCAGGAAGGTGGAGGAATCCGGCATCCCCTTCCACGACCTTTCCGGAAAACGACTGATGGAGTGGATGGGCATTTCCGAGGAAATCTTTTATGGCAAATCCATCTCCATTATCCCTATGGACTTTTACTATCCGGGAAAAGGAAAGGGTGGGGATCTTCCGCCCCGCCCCTTTATGCGAAAATACCATGACGCGGTAGCCACACTTCTTCCCAAAGTAAAACTTCGGATTTTGATTGGAAAATACGCCATTGCCCACTATGATCCAAAGGGCGCAAAGCTCCCCTTGAAGGACTTACTGTATCCTTACGGAGAAGCATGGGGAAAAGACAATGGGACAAATTCTCTTGTGTCGGGACAGACTTCTTCGGAAATACTGAATTTTCCCTTGGTGCATCCCAGCCCTCTAAACTATGGATGGATTAATAAAAATCCCTGGTTTATGGAAAGAAATGTGCCGCTATTGCAGAGAATGGTGAAGGAATTATTATAAAAGAGTTGTTGTAAGAAAATTGTTGTAGGAAAATTACTATAAGAGAATTGCGGTAAAACACCAGACGAAAACATCCACTTTACTTTATAAAGAGGAGGATAAACGATGCCCGAAAAGCATACAGATTTAAAAGACAAGCTACAGCATTTATATCAGCAGTGCCGGGAGCTTCTCTCTCCAGAAAATATGATTTTGTTTGACGAAATCGATTTTGAAAATGCTGATGCGTTCAAGTTCTATATGACCCTATCTGAATTATTTCTTCAGGAACAACAGGAAGAGCTATTAAAAAGGAAAGAACAGGCCAATGGAAAACAATAAGAGATTCACAATCTTTGCAGGCGTAAATGGAGCCGGAAAGTCCACATTATACAGCTTGTTAAAACAGGCAGAGCTTGGAGAACGGATCAATGCGGACGAAATCTTATTTAGCAATGGCTGGGACTGGCGAGACGAAAAAGCGCAGTTTAAATCCATGCGCATTGCCGTAGATAAAATTAATCGCTGTATTCAATCCGATACTTCCTTCAATCAAGAAACCACCCTCTCCGGTATTTCCATTGTGAAGACCATCCAAGCCGCAAAGGAACAAGGATTTTTCGTGAAAATGTGTTACATCGGTTTAGAAAGTCCCGAACTGGCTATTGAACGGGTGGCAAAAAGAGTAACGGAAGGCGGCCACGGCATCAAAGAGGAAGACATCAGAAGGCGCTATGAAGCCTCCCTGAAAATGCTAAAAGAAGTAGCACCCTTATGCGACTCTGTAGCTTTTTTTGATAATACCATCAGATACAAAAAAGTGGCCAATCTAAACAACAAGCATTTACAGATTAAAGATTCTGGTATTCCGTGGTTCAATCGAGGGATGGAATGGATATCTGAAGCATAACGAGATACCGTATACTTTGCCAGCAATATCTCGTTAAAATTCAAAAAATGGGAATTATAGAAGTTATGCTCTATAATTTCCATTTTCGCTATAGGGAAAGAGCATATAGAAAGGAAAAATTATGTTTCAAAGCCTGATGGATATTCGGAAGGATACACCGCAAGATATTTTAAACTCATTAGTTGAAATAGCAAACAAGGCTTTTGATAATAGAGCCGGAAAAGTGGAAAATACAAGCAAGATGCCTTATCGCCTTATTTATAGAGGAGAGGATAATCTTTTCAGCTGCTTACAACTGGGAATGCTTGCATTGGAAAAACAGTCCGATTTTTTAGACTATGTGATTTCTTGGAAATGGATTGATGAAGAAAACCCAAGTGAAAACGAGGATATATTGAAGGAAATCCGTACACCGATAAATTAACCATTGAAGGACATTGTTTTAAAAGGAGGCTGCATGACAAAAGAAGAAATTTGGGAAATGACCCTTCCAAGATACTTGCGAAATGATATAGAAGCATACATAAAAGGAGTAGAAGAAAATTCAAGTCTCCTGGATTGTCTTTGGGGAGAAGTCTACGGATCTATAAATTCTGCCCTATACAGTTATGTAATATCTGATGAACAGGCAAGATTTTTACGAAAAAAATACTTAGGCATCAATTTGGAGGACGACGAGCATGTCGATTGATTTTACGGATTGCCCGGTAAATAAACTTCTTTGGTATGGAGGTGCAAATGGGAAGAAAATAGGCATTCAATATGATAATGAAAGCTATATGCTGAAGCTCCCTTCCTTCGTTAGAAACAGCTTGAAGCAGGATAATGATAATAGTTCTATAAATGAATATCTTTCTTGCCATATCTATGAAAGCTTAGGGATAGATACCCAGAAAACCATTCTTGGAACATATAAAGATACGCTTGCCGTAGCCTGCAAAGATTTTACCGAGGATGGCTCTGTATTAAAGGATTTTGCTTCCCTCAAAAATTCTATTCTCAGTAATACAGAGAGTGGATACAATACTGAATTAGATGGTATTTTAGAAACTATACAAACACAAAAAGTCATATCCGGCAAACTGCTTGAAGAACGTTTTTGGGATATGTTCATTGTAGATGCTTTCATTGGAAATGTTGACAGGCATAATGGGAATTGGGGATTTCTTATTAACAAGTCGAAAGGGATCATACACTTAGCTCCCGTGTATGACTGTGGCTCTTCCTTATATCCTAATCTCACTGAAGCCGGCATGAAAAATATCCTTTCCTCGGAAAGGGAAATGAACGATAGAATTTATGTTTTTCCAAGTTCAGCAATTCAGTATAAGGATAGAAAGATTAATTATTTTGAATTTCTAAATACTACTGATAATATTGCCTGTTTAAAGGGGCTTAAACGAATTTGTCCTAGAATCGATATGGATAAAATTAATGCTATTATTGAGAGCACCCCGTATATTTCAGGTATTCAAAAAGATTTTTATCGAACTATGTTGGCACAGAGAAAAGCAAAGATACTGGATAACGCAATAGAAAGAGGAGAAAGAAAATGAAATACGTTTATCCTGCAGTTTTTACACCTGAAGAAAATGGACAATTTACCGTACACTTTCCTGACTTAGAAAGCTGTTACACCTGTGGGGATGATTTAGTAGATGCTCTTTATATGGCTGAGGATGTTCTAGCTATGACATTAGTAAGTTATGAAAACAATAGCACTCCTATTCCGACTCCCTCTAAAAAGCTAAGTTTAGAAGACGGCGAATTTCAAAACTTTATTGTTTGCGATACAGACAGTTATAGAAAGCAAAACATTTTTATACACTGATGGAATTATTATACAATTCATGCGGTGCGATATCCTGGCCGCCTTCCCACTCTACGGAATGGTTTGCAACCCTTACTTTTTTAAATGCTTCAAGGTCTTTTAATTCCCCATACCACGCCCCGCTTATGTATGGCGAGACATCAAAGATTTTCTTTTCCCCGTTTTCGTATAAAAGCAAAAGCTTATAGTCGTCCTTCGGAGAAACGCTCAATAATTCAGGCTGTAACATATCCCCCCCTATTTTAAAGGCTCAATAGTAAAAGTTTTTTCACCCTTCTCCAATAAATCCCAGTTAGCCAAAAGGTCATCATAAAGAAAAGAAGCCTGATTTACAGGCTTCTTTTCTTTATCTTAGAGAGCGCGAGACGGGAATCGAACCCGCGACCTTCTCCTTGGCAAGGAGACATAGTACCACTCTACCACTCGCGCATGTGTGGCAAATGCCCAGAACCGGAATCGAACCAGTGACACGAGGATTTTCAGTCCTCTGCTCTACCGACTGAGCTATCTGGGCAAAAAAAGCGGGTGATGGGAATCGAACCCACGTGTTCAGCTTGGAAGGCTGACATTCTACCATTGAACTACACCCGCATATAACCTTTAAAATTTTCAAGGCACGAATGGTATATTACAACATGGATAGCTTCTTGTCAACAAATTTTTGAAAAAACCTAAAATCAAACCTACATTTTTGAAAAAACCTAAAATCAAACTCCCAGCGCTGTTAAGGGCACCACAAATACCCCATCTTCTCTTTGATAAGCGGCATTGCTAAGGCCGCAAACCACACAGAGACTTTTAGGCTCTTTTCCCTTATTTTCCGCCGAAATTTCCTCTTTAATCTTCAAGAGATTTTGGGCTGCTTCATCGATTTGATTCGCTCCCAGCTTGATTTCGATTCCACACCATTCTCCCTCAGGGGTGACAATAACTGCATCCATTTCCCGATTTCGATAATCCTGATAATGATAAAGAGAAGCACCAAAGGACTCGGCATAGATCTTCAAGTCCCTCTCACACAGAGCCTCAAACAAAAATCCCAAGGTATTTAAATCATTTTTCAACATTTCCGGACTTGCATTGAGTAAAGCGCATGCTAAAGAAGGGTCGGCCAAATGCCGTTTTTCCGCCTGCTTTACCCGTATTGTTGAACGTAATTCTGCACCATAAGGTTTTTGATTATCAATCAGAAAGAGCCTGTTTAAAATGTCCAAATAGGTTGCAACAGTCTCTACCACAATGTCTTCATGATCAATGTCTTTGATATCATCCTTCAGCTTTTTGTTGCTCACTGTGGTGGCTTCATTTCTGGCAAGAGAACGAAGGAGCAGTTCCATCTTGTGTCGGTCTCTTTTTACACCGTCTATACGCTCTATATCATCATTTAGAATTGCAGAAATATACTCCTTCGGCAGCAAAGCGGCTTGCTCCAAGGGCAAATCCTGGTTATTCGGCCAACCGCCACGAATAATGTAATCAATCAAATCACTAAGCTGCACCTCTCCTGTAAGTTGGGATTTCAAACTTCCGGAGCAAATGCCCTTTAAGGAGACTTTTCCACTGGATTTTCCGCTTTCAAATAAAGACATCGGCCGCATTCTAAGACGCGCAATTCGTCCGGCCCCACTATGCAGGATACCCTTTTGATTCGGGGTTGCTGAACCTGTTAGAATAAATCTTCCCTTTTCCTTTGATAAATCCACTGCAAAACGAACTGCATCCCAAAGGGAGGGAACCTCCTGCCATTCATCCAGTAAGCGAGGAGCTTCTCCCGCTAAAACCAGAGACGGATCCAGTTCCGCCAGCTTTCTATTTTGAAAATTTCCTGTAGGGTCTGCCAAGTAAAACTCACTTCGACTATGGTAGGCAGAAGTCCAGGTTTTTCCGCACCACTTCGGACCTTCGATGCATACCGCCCCAAAAGTCTTTAAATAAGTCTCTACAGAATCATCAATAATTCTTGCCTGATATAAGTCTCTCCTCATGCCCTACCTCCACAATTTCTCTTGTGATTATAGTTCAATTCGAGAGATTTGTAAATTTCAACTCGATAGATTTCATATTTTCAATTCGAGAGATTTTGAATTTTCAATTCGATATATTTTAAATCTTCAATTCGAGAATTTTGAATTTCCAGTTCGATGAATTTCACTTTTTCAACTCGATGGATTTTGAATCTGGTTCAATTCTCAACTCGATAGACTTTCAATTTCCAGTTCAACACCGTATAACTCGATGGATTTCCTATACTACTTCTTTTTCTTCACTGCCTCTTTCCGCACTCTCTGCCTTTGTTCTTCCTGGGCAAGCTGCTTTTCCTTCCTGGCACTTTCCCGTTGTCTTGCCTTTTCCTCTTTGCGAAGCTGAGCCTTGGTCTTTTTCTCCTCCGGATTCTCTTCCACAGCTTTTTCTTCCGGATCGGCTACCTTAGAAGCAGAAAATAAATAGTCCTCCACCGAATAGCGAAGCTCTTCTTCTGACTGCTCTTTCGCCTGTGACTCCATTTCTTCCCGGCTCTGCTTCGTCATTTTCAGCCATTTCTGAAAATCTCTTTCCACAAAGGTCAGTTGTTCTTTCGAGGAAATTTCCTTGAATATCTCTGAAAGGTTCTCCTCCATTTTCCGCAAAATCTCTTCCTTCATATCCCAAAAATAGGGATAAAAGCGGCTATACATGGGATTAAAATTTCCAAAAAGCAGGGCATCCGGGCTGACCTCCAGGGCATCGGCAATGCGTAAGAGATTCTCCAGACTGCAACCGATTCCGCCTATTTCTATTCTGGAAATGGTATTTGTCGTACTAAAAATGAGCTCCGCCAAATCGCTTTGTCGAAGCCCTCTTAACACACGATATTTTTTGATTTGTTTTCCCAAAGTCTGAAAATCTATGCCTCTATAAATCCAAGGAATGTTCTCATTTCCCTTGCCTGTGCCCATGGTCTTTCCTCATTTTCTCGTATCAGTTAACTTTGCTTATGAGGAAAGCATAGATGGATTTTGTTGAATTAGGTATGACGAATTTCGATAGTTTATTTCTTTATATGTAGAATTATTTTTGCTTCTTTCGAAGAAAGCCAGCCTTCCTTTTCTCCAGATAGTTTTCCTTCCAGTAGCAGAGACATCAGCTCTTGTTTTGCTTGTATTTGATTGTACCGGTCAGAAGCATGGTTTTCAGAAACAGAAGTTAGATTTGTGTCGGGCACGGTTCTTCTCCTTATTAGTCATTATTCTGGGGAGCATTGGTCGTTACCTTTTTAAATTCTTTTCTATAAAAACGATATTGGCTTGCTTCTTGAATTTCATAGGATTTAGTATCAATCACAAGGTTACTGGATGACATATCTTCCTGAGGATTTATAGTTTCGTTACCATCTATTTTGCCATTCATTAGGAGTACTTGTGAGCCACGATGTAAAATGACTACTTGAAATTTGGACTTTTCCCCCTGCTGATTATCATAATAGACTGAATCTAATTCTGAATTTATTTTTGATGCCTCCAAATTATCATTATCGATTTTGCAAACAATATCATATTTTTTAATATGGAAATAACGATTTCCAGTTGGCCAGCCCAAAGTGATTTGTAATAACATTACAAACGGTCCCATCATTATTATAC
>CAUSUG010000044.1:0-11088 GCA_963534765.1 uncultured Oribacterium sp. | reverse complement strand
CTGCTCTATCGTTTGTTCAAGTTCAGCCGATGTGGAAGGATCCAAGGCTTCCGCTTCCACAGTCTGCTTTCCGCAGGAAAGCAAAAAGAGGGACAGAAGCAAAGTACAGAGGAGGAATATTTTATTTATCTTCTTCATTTTCCCCTCCTAGTTGCTTCCGAATTTTTTATGAAAATCAAAGTTAGCCTTTCCGTATAACATTTCAAAGGCGGAAATAATTCTTTGACGGCTTTCCTCCGGTAAAATCAAATCATCCACATATCCTCTCTTTGCTGCAGCCAAAGCAGAGGATTTCTCCGCTAAAAATTTCTTACTTTCCTCTTCTCTCTCGGAAGCGGATTTTTCAGGATACAAAATATCCGCTGCATACTTGGCATCCATAATGGAAATCTCAGACTCGGGATAAGCATAAACCAAGTCCACCCCCAGACCCTTGCTGCCAATTGCCGCTCCTGCGGAACCGATAGCCTTCTTTACGAGGCTCACCATAGGCACGGAAGCATTTCCATAGATGGAAAGAAGACTTGCCATAGCCTTTGCCATGTGCTTTTCATTGCAAGAGCAGTTTTCAAAGCCCGGCACATCACACACTGTCAGGATAGGAATAGAATAGCTGTTGCAGAAGCGAAGGAATTGATCCATCTTTTCCACTGCCTTCCAATGTAGAGGCTCACCGTTAGTAACCACCGCACCCACAGTCTGTCCATTTAAGGAAATAAAGGCAGTAACCGCCCCCTCTCCAAAATGAGACTTTACTTCAAAGATTCTTCCTTCATCCGAAAGAGTTTCCAGTGTCTCTCTCGGTGCCAATGCAAAGAAGCCCTCCACACTGCGGTTTAAGCTGTCTTCCACATCCTCCTGATAAGCGGCATCTTCATTATTGGCAGGCAAAAAGGCAAATGCCTTACGGACTTCATCAAAAATCTCTTCTTCCGTGCCGTAAAAATCAAGATTTCCCTGCTTAGCCTGAGCTTCCGCTTTCGCAAAAGCCTCATCCTTATTGCCCTCCACGCCGTCAGGAGCGGTAAGAAATAATCTGGCCTCCTCTTTCTCCATAAAAGAAAAGTCGGAAAGAGAAGGAAGAATGGCAAGACCACCTCCTACCTGGCCGAAAATCACCGTATATTGGGGAACCAAGCCCTTCGCCTTTGCCTTTTTCTCGTAAATGGTGGAAAGGGCAAAAATAGCATCTGTGGCTTCCGGAATACGAAGTCCGCTGGAATCCAGTAATTCCACCACCGGGCATCCCATTTTCATCGCTGTATCATAGAGAGCGGCAATCTTCTTTCCATGCATCTCTCCAATACTTCCGGAGAGTACTTCTCTATCTTGTGCATAAATATATACCGGCTTCCCGGAAATACTGCCATACCCACAAATGACTCCATCCGATGCTTCCTGTTTCTCACCGGAATTAAAATCTGTACTTCTGCTGCAAACATGAGCACCGATTTCCACAAAACTGGATTCATCCAGCAAGGCCTCTATACGCTTCCTTGCCAAAGAATTACGCTGATCCATAATCTTCCTCCATTTCTATTTTGAGGGCAAATTACCCTTTTAACATGGCTTATTGTAAACGATAGCAAAATCTAATTCAAGCCAAAGAAATAACAAACATTTAATATATGCTTCTATTTTTTAAAGCGTATTCCCTTAGGATAGAGGTTTCTAAGCCTTCCGTTTCGGTAATATCCAAAGCCCAAAGGAAGTCCGTCACAGGCACAAAGAACCAATCCTTTATCACTTTTTTTATCGCCTTCTTTATCGCTTTTTTTATCGCTTTCTATATTACTTTTTTTACTGTTTCCATTGCCTTTCCTATCAGCCATAAGAAAATTCCGAAGCTCATCTTTCTCTACCGCTATCTCTTGTCCATTGAGATAGGCCTCTACCCTTCTATCTTCGCCGGACAAGGAGAGTCTGTAAAGCAATTTGGTCTCCAACGATTTTTCCGGAAGCTTTGTAAGAGCCTCCCCCCATTTAGGAAGGTCTATAGCGTGGCTTAGGCTATGACTCCATTCCCAGCCCTTCTTACCTTCCTCCAAAACCGCAATACCGATTCGAAGCAAAGGTAGGGATAAAAAGCATTTTAAAGAAGAGGGATAATAAAAATATTTTTTAGCCTTCTTCTCCCAAAGCATGGAAAGCTTAGAAATATCCACATCCTCTCTCTCAAGATCCTTTCCCTCTTTCCGAAAAAGAGAAAAATACTGTCCCTCTCCCACACTGTTATGAAAATAAAGATGCCTCTCTCCTAAAAAGCTGAGCTCCGGATGCTTTTCTAAAATCCATTCCCGCATTTCTTCATTTTCCTCCTCGGAAAATGTACAGGTGGAATAGGCCAAAAGCCCCCCTTCCCTTAGCATTCCTAGGGCATGACCAAGAATATCTCTTTGTAGACCTGCACATTGGGAAACCTTCTCTAAGGACCAATCCGCTATAGCCTCCGGATTTTTCCGAAACATTCCTTCTCCGGAACAGGGCGCATCCACCAAAATTCTGGAAAAGAATGCCGGAAAATGCTCTTCCAGCTCTTCAGCGGAGCAGGAGCTAACCGCCACATGGCTATAGCCCATACGTTCCACATTTTTGGAAAGATTTTTGGCTCTTTCCATAATGAATTCGTTGGAGAGAAGGATCCCGCCTTCCTCTGTCTTTAGGCGATCGGCAATCTGTAAGCTCTTTCCTCCAGGACTGGCGCAAAGATCCAGACATCTGTCAAAGGGGCGAATTTCCATATAAGGAACCACAGACATGGCGGAAGGGTCCTGAATATAATAAAGCCCCGCCTCATGGTAGGCATCGTGACCGATTTGCACCCCTATACTTTGCAAATACTCTTCATCACAAAGGTATTCTCTAGCCAAGGCGAGACCGTATTCGTTCTTTGAATTTTCTAGTTTTAAGCTTTCCGATTTTAACTCTTCCAGCTTCCAATTTTCCTTCCATTTCTCTAAAGAAAAATCCGGATTAGCCTCCGCCTTCTGTAAATTCAGCCGAAGCCCTCGCTTCGGAGGCAGAGAACAGGCTTCTAAAAAAGCCTCCCACTCCTGCCCCAGCCTGATTTTCATTCTTTCGCTAAACTCCTCAGGCAATGAAATATGATTTTTCTGACAGCTCTCCTTCATTTACACTTCCTCATCCTTATTTACACCGGCATAGTCTAAAAGCATTTTGCCAAGGGTCTTTCCGGCAGAGAAAAATCCGGAAAACGCTCCATAATGATAAAAACGTACCAACAGCATGCCAACAGGCAGGGCTAAAACCATTCCGGAAATCCCGTAAAGCTTATAGCCTAAAAACAGGAAAATCAGAGCCAGTAAAGGGGGCAAGCCCACCGCATCCCCAATAATCTTCGGTTGCAAAATCTGTCGAATCATCTGGCTTAGAATGTAAATCAATAAGAGAGCTAAAAAGAATAAAAATTTTCCCTTTAATAAAATCAGTGCCATCCATGGCCACATAATAAAACCTACACCAAAAACAGGGAGGGCATCCAAAAAAGCGGTTAAAAAAGCCAAAGGAATCGCAAGCTCCACTCTCAATAAGGAAAAACCGACGCTTAAGAGAATAAACACACAAAACATGATTTGGATTTGCGCCCAAACATAGCCCTTTAAAATCTTTTTTCCGTCCTCCTTAAGAAGTTGCATATATTTTCTGAACTGCTCCGGAATATTTCGATGCAGAATCGATAACAGCTTTGCCCCTTCCTGAGAAAAACAAAGAGCAGACAGTATAGTAATAATCAGGTAAAGAAACAACTCAGGCAAGCCGCTAACCACTTGCAGAGAAAATTGCAAGGCCGGAGAAGTCCATTTATTCATCATGGTTCTTCCTAAACTGTCCAAAGTACCGGGAAGATCCGACAGTAGATTTTGGATGAATGGAGGAAAGTAGGGCAAATTTTCCTCTATCATTTTCTCCAGTTGACGCTTTAAATCCTGAATCTCCAAAGGCAAACGAGAAATGCGTTGCTTAAGCATGGGAAGTCCCAACTGCATAAGACAAAAACAAAGATAAAAAAACAAAGCGAAAATAGTTAAGGTCAGCACCAGGGATATTTGCTTTTTCTTTAAAAACGGGAAGCTCTTTTGCAAAAAAGAAATCAAGGGATTTAAGCAAAAGGCAATTATCGCCCCCAGAGTAAAGGGGAGAAAAAAGAACAATAGCTTAGGGAGAAAATACAGAAAGAAAACACATACTCCCAAAGGAAATAGCATTTTATATAGATACAGCAGAATTTTTTTCATGAACAAAGCCCTTCCATAGAACAGCAAGCACCAGCGTCACAGCAAAGTAAAAAATGCTGGAGGCATTGGAAAACCAGGTTGTAAAAAAGGAAAATAGAAAATAAAAAGCAAATTGGATATATAATGCGCCTCCAAAAGGATTTTTCTCTTTCCTTGAAAGCTCTTTAATCCAGGAAGAAAGCAGACCCAAAATTAAAGAGAAAAGCATAACGCCCAAAAGGCCGAAATCATAGTAGGCATCGTACAGAATCCCCAAGGTAGACAGCTCCTCCTTGGTTAAATAGACCGGATAGGCCAAGGGAAAATCAAAAAAGAATTTCGCCCCGGAAAGGGTTAAAAATGGATAGGCCATACGAAAACCATGGGAATGTTCCTCTATGTTTTTTGTCAGCAAATTGAAATTCTCATAATTATTGGCAATGTACATATAGGGCTGTACCAAAAAGATGGGAAGCTTGTCATTTTTCATTTCAAAGATTCCCATAAGATAGGAAACGGAATGGGCTCTCTCTATCGTAAGAAAAACATAGGCAGACAGCAAAAAAAGAAATAATAAAACTAGATATCTTTTCCGAATTCTTAAGCCCTGATACAAGGCAGAAAACACAAATAAAAACAGGGAAAACAGAAGCTGAAAACGGGAAACCAAAAGGATTGGTAAAAGAAGAGCTAAAAATAAACTGATGCCTGAAAACAGCTTCAGGCTGCCCTCTTTTTGATATAAAAAAGGAAGAAGCATAGGAACCAGCACAAAAAGAGTGGTGAAATAATGGAGTCCCTTTAGATGAAAATAAGAATATGCGTGGGGGGTATGCTCCGTAAATAAAGGAATATAGCCAAGAGCCAATGCCTCTATCACAAAAGAAAAATAAGAAAGCAAAAGAAGTCCTAAAATACAAAGCTTTAAAAATTGCCCTTCTGTACAGTTCCACCGATATTCTTTCCCGGATAAATCCACCTTCTTTGCTTCTTCCGAGAAGATTTTTGTATTTTTCAGAAAACGGGAAGCCGCAAATTCAGATAAATACGTTCTAGCGTGATAGCCCAAATAGAATAAAAGGTAAGCCAAATAAAAGCTCAGCCAGGTATGAATGGTCCAGGGAGAAGAAAGCTTGCTAAGCTGTAAAGTAGCCACGCCCTCTCCAAAAAGTAATCCCAAAGCAAGAAGACCGGACAATGTTACACTACTTCCCTCTCTCTCTCTTTCTCGAAGAAAAAGATAAAGAGACAAAATCAGAAAGCAGAAAAAGGAAAGCACGGCATATCCCTTTTCCTTCAAAAGATATGCCATGCCATACAATACCGTATATAAGCAAAGGTCAAAAAACAGACTATTTCTACTGTGATTTTGCTTTCCGTTCAGCGCTGGGCCCTTTGTTTTCTGTAGATTCTCCACTATCCGCTCCGCTTCCTTTACTATCTCCATTACCGCTTCCCTTTGTTTCCGCCGAGTTTTCCTCCTCTGTGGTCTTCGTGCTTTCCGAGGATTTGCTGCTTTCTGTTGTGCCCTCCGTACTCTCTTCCGTAGTACTTGCCTTGGTATTCTGTTCCACTTCTTCCTTTGTGCTTTCCGGAAGCTTTTTGATAGTGGCATGAATATAGACTGTACTGTTAGGCTCTGCAAGAGACAAACCGCTGGGCAAATAATCCTTAAGCCGCAAGCTTACACTCACATCCTCCTTGGCATTGGATACATCCAGGGCAGGAAGAGTCAGCTGATTGATCCCATCCAAAACAGATTCACTGCCGGAAACACTGATGCTTTTTGGAGAAATCTGAAGCTCCTCCACCGTATAACCGTTTTGTACATTTCCTTCTGTGGTTGCGGATAGAATAAGATCCTTCTTCTTGTGAATCACCACCGTATAATCCACCTGCTCCTGAGACAAGCTGACATTCGGCAGATTTTGAATAATTTTTCCGTTAGCATCGTAAAAAACAATCTTTCCGGTACCATCGGTATTTTGATTCATGCCATCCACATTAACCACCAGCCCAAGAGAAGAAATTCTTCCCACGGATGACTCCGGACCGTTTACATAAATGGTGGTAGGATCAACAGTAATGGACGAAACGGTATAGCCCTCAGCCACATTGCCCTGTTGATGCACCTGTAAATCAAATTTTTTCTTTTGTAAATCTTCTATGCTGACATGAACAACGGAAGGTCTGGCCACGATATCCGAAATACTGGAAGCATTTTCCTGATTAACAAGCTCCACATAGACCGGTACGGAACCCGTAATAGAATAATCGCTTAAATCGATATAGGCCTTAAAATCGGAAGCCTTTACAGAGGAAGCCAGATTGCTTCGCACGGTATAACTAACGGTAACCGTACTCCGATCCACCTCCCAGGTTTTATTCTCCGCGGAAAAGGTATCCTGATTCAAAATTTGCAATTCCACGGTTCTACTTTCCTTTTGCTCCGGATTGGACACATTGAAAACAATCAGCCAAAGCAGCAAAGCCAGAACCACACTCACCAGCTTTAATATAAGATTCTCTTTAAAAAACTTCATTTATCTCTCCTCCTTTTTTCTGGGAAGAATGCGGGAAAATAAAGTTTTCTTCTGCTCTTCCTGCTCTTGCTTCGGAAGATAACGTATTAATTCTCCTGCCTCTTTGACATGTAAAAGCTTTCCCTGACAGGCTACAGAGATTCGTCCCGTCTCCTCGGATACTACCAGGGTGATGGCATCCGTACTTTCCGAAATTCCCAACGCCGCCCTATGTCTGGTGCCATAGGCCTTGGATATTCCGGTATCGGACAGGGGGAGATAACAGGTGGCGGAAACCACTCTGTCTCCGGAAATCACAACCGCCCCGTCATGTAAGGGAGTATTTTTTTCAAAAATATTAATGAGTAAGGCCGCCGTTACTATACCATCCACATAAATACCGGTATCCTCCACCTCTTTAAGGCTTTGGTTTTGCTCAATAACAATCAATGCACCGGTCTTGTATCTTGACATTTCCTGACATGCCGAAATCAATTCTTCATTGACTCTGAAGCTGCCTTTGCTGTCTTCCCTTTGGAACTGCCCGAAAAGATTCTTAGAGCCTAATTGCTCCAAAGCCTTTCGCAATTCCGGTTGGAAAATGATAACAGCCGCAATAATAGCCGCTGTGGAAATTCTTTCAATTAACCAAACAATCGTATTCAAACGGAAGAAAACGGCAAATGCCGTAAACAAAAGAAGCACCAGAATTCCTTTCAGTAACTGCCAGGCTCTTGTGTTCTGAATCCAAAGAAGGACGACATAAATAATCCCTGCCAAAATTGCTATTTCCACAAGTCCTGACAGACTAAACGCAGGAAGTAAACTTACCCACCCCTTAATCTTTGTAAAGAAATCCAATTCCGATACCCCTTTCTCCTCGTAGCAACAAACGATCAAGTTCACACAAAAATTCTCTCTTCTCTATGGAGAAAATTCCTTAATCCGAAGAAGGAAAATGTTCTCCTTTATTCTTCGGTACAGCCTTTACAAAATAGTAGTAATCATCGTCTTCCATCTGCAAAAATTTGGTTCCCCGGTAATCCACATCATGGAAGAAAAACAGGGTGAATACAGACAGGAAGGCGGAAATGAAATATGCAATAATGCTAATCAAGAAGTTCATCTTCAAGGAAAGTAAAGGATACAATACCCAAAGCAATGCCTCCATGACCAGCCCCACCGTTACGGCAATGTGCCAGGAATACTGAAAGCTTCCGTTTCTCAGCAGATAAACCGTCACTACCACAGCAGAAAAAAGAATCAATACAAGAATCATTTCCTTGTCTTTAAAAAAGGGAAGAAGGGTTTTCGTCAAGGATTCCAACTGTTCCGTAAGGTCTGCAGAAGCCGAAAAAAGCTTTTCGTTCTGCTGAATAAAGCTCAGGAAAAAATATAAAAAGCATCCCAAAGCCAGAGGCAGAAAGGCCGTAAAGCCCATGGTGAGCCCTACAAAAATCGGCAAAAAATAATGAATTTTCAAAAGAAAGCAAAAGGGCATCAAAGCGATGAGGATGGCATATTTTCCCCTGATACTGCTTTGCAATAAAAACAAGAACAAAAAGATGCCCCCGGAAACGATTAAGAGCAAAAGGGATTGCTGATAAAAATAGGACATCAAAATTACGCCCAAAAGCATCGGCAAAGTAGAAAAGGGAAGAAAAAAGGAAATCAAACTAAAAAATAAAAGAAAAACCGGATGAGCCAGCTTTCCCACCATGGAAAAATGACGAGTTAAGGAAAAAAAGATAAGAAAGGCCAGGCAGGAACGGAAGATAGGAACCATCCAATAATCCTGCTGTCCATATATTTTTTGACATTTTTCTTTAAAAAGTCGAAAACCGTTCATACTCCTACTCTCTCCCTATCTTACTCGTCCAACCAATCCGCCTCATCATCCAGCCACTCTTCTTCTCCCTTTGGTTTGGGAGCAGCATTTTTCTGAACAGCTTTTCCTCCGTCCTTCAGCTTTCTGAGCTTAGCCAATCTTTCCGATCTTGTATAAAGCGGCGCTAAATCCAGTTTAGCTCCCTCTTTCTTCATTTGCAGTACCACTTCCTGAGCCTCTTCTCTGGCTTTTTGAACGATATTGTCTTTCTGCTCTTTTTTTCTAAGCTTTTCCGTTCTCTTTGCTGTAGACAAAAGAAGCAAATCTTCTAAGCGTTCGCGATAGAGCAGACTGTCTTCATAAGCTCTTTCATAGGAATAATAGGACGCAATGGAAATAAGCACAATGGCACAAACCATGCCCAGAAAATAGAGAAGGGAAATTCTCTTTCCCAGCTCCATCATATATTGAAAATCCAGCTTTTGGAGAATATTTTCTATTTCCATAAGAAAATAGGCAAGCAAAAGCAGGAAGAAGATTCCTGTATATTGAAGGATTCCCCGCAGTACCCGATTGGAAATATAATCTTCCCTATAGTACTTGGCCGTATCTAAAGCCTCCTGCCCTATTTCCTTTTCCAGCATGGCGACCTGCACCATGGCTATGATTTTCCTCTGATCCAACATCAATATCCCCTTGCCTGTCTGGCCCTTTCCGCATAAGGCGAACTCGGGAATTCTCCTACCACCGAGTCAAAGTTCTGATTCGCCTCTGTTGTATTGCCCATGGTTTGCTGTATTCTTGCCAGCAGGAACAAATTCTCCGCCTCTCTTCGAATCTTTACACTCCAGGTATAATCCTGTAAAGCTTCCTCCAGACGACCTGCATTCCATGCCGTACTGCCCAATTCCTGCAAACGAAGGTACACACTTCCCTCCATCTGGGACTTAATGGAAGATAGCATGGAAACCAGACTTTCATCCGTAATGGCACTTTGATCCAAGGCCGTGTATAACTGAGCCGCCTGTGTCAAATCCCCTGTGGAAAGAGCATTGTTAATACCTATAAGACTTTGATATTGCGCCATAAAGGAAGCGTTTTGGTTCTCATAGCGATCCAGCTTCTCCTTCATCTCATCATACTCTTTTTGCAGACTGGCATTAGCCGCAGACAAATCACCCATTTTCTGATTCGCAGCATCCAGCTTTTCCGTATAGGATATCATTTCCTGATTGTTTTTGCTATTGGCTCTTCTGATTCCTGCCGGAAGCATCAAAAGATAAAAAACAAAAAGGGCAATCACCACGCCCATAAGGAGCAGGGCAGAAACCGCCCAGGGGGAAATCTGCTTAACCTCCTGGGGCATCATCACATCATCATCCATCATTTTCCTATGGGAAAAGACATTCCGTAGGCGGCTTTGCTCCACCTCCGCTCTACCGGTCTTCTTCTTCACATAGTCCATAAGAACGAGAGCCTTGGGATTGTTTCTGTCAATCTTCAGCACCAGATAAAGACTCTTTCCCGCCTTTACCCACTCGCTTCTTCTCATGTAGAGAAGAGAAAGTAAGATGTGGGCCTTCACATAGTTCGGACTGTCTCCGATAACCTGATTCAGCTGAAAAACCGCCAAGTCTTCGTTATTATGCTGGGCATAGTCCAAGGCTTGATTGTAGCGCTTTACATTATCAGAGCAAATGCGCAAAATCGCCGGCTTTCTTTGAATCTGCTCCAAAAAATAATCCGCCGGATTATCCTCCGGCAAAAGGTTCATGCTGATGACCCATTGCACCAGGGCATCCGCCACTTCTCCCATCTCAAAAAAAATAAGCCCCAATAGATTTCTTGCTTCCCTTTGGTACTTATCAAAATGCAAGGCCTTCTTCAACAGCTCTGCGGCACCGCTTAAGTCCCGAAGTCTGGCTCTTTCCAGTCCCAGGTTATAATAACAGTTGGCTATCCGTTCCAGGGTAATATCATATTTCATGACGGATCATTCCCCTTCTTTAAAGCCTCTTCCATAAGCTGTGTCATCAAATCATTCATATCGGTAAGGTCCACCTTGAGAATGGCATCCTCTAACTGATCCACATCCAGGCTGGGTTTAAACCTCTTTATCTCATCCTCGAAATTAATCATTGCACTCCTTTATTTTTAAAACTGCTCAATTATAAAAAAAGAACAGTTTGTACTTTACTTTGCAAATGTGCAGTTTTTGTGAAAAGCATTGACTCCCCTATACTTCTTCTATAGAATCCCAAACAGTTTCAATGGGAAAATGCCTTTGCATGAAATTCTAACATAAGTCAAAATGGCATTCAAGTTTAGAGAAAAGGGAATTATGGAAAGTTTTATTACATTTTTTACAGCACATTTTGAAAAATTTCTTTCTCGGGAAATGATGGTCTTCTTTTTATCCATGATGCCCGTTATCGAACTGCGTGGAGGATTAATTGCCGCCTCCTTACTGAAGGTAAATTATATACAAGGCTTACTATATTGT